>CAZFUK010000464.1:0-3933 GCA_964522005.1 uncultured Anaerolineales bacterium
CCGCGAGCTAAGAGCCTTCTGACGAAGGGACGAAGCGACGAAGGAAGGAAGGGGCTATGAGCCAGAACAACACGCCGAACTACACGGACGACGGCGGCGCGACCTGGGTAGTCGGGAGCAGCGGGACGCTGGACATCAAGGGTACACTCAAGACCGGCGGCGTGGCGCTGGACCGGCTGGTCAAGGTCGCCCGCGTCGCGCTGACCGCCGCCGATACGGCGGGCGGGCTGTTCGCCTGGGCCAACCCGGAGGCGTCCGACATCCTCATCGAGCGCGTCTTGCTCGACGTGACCACGAAGGCGACGGGCGCCTGCACAGCGGATATTGGGACGACGGCCACCAACGCGACCACGTCGAGTGACACGCTGATTGACGGCGTGGACGTGGGCACAGCGGCCGGGCTGTTCGACAACATCACCGAGAAGGGCACCAACGGCAAGAGCCGTCAGCGCCTCGCCCCTGGCAAGTGGGTCACGGGCAGCGTGGCGACGGGGGCCAGCGCGGGGATCGTGGGCTTTGTCTACATTCAGTACATCCCGGTCTAGCCGGGTGGAGGTGAGAGATGCCAGCGGCGCAGTATCAGCCGGTGTACGTGGAAAAGGTGGCCCTGAACGCGGTGGACACGGCAGGCGGGGTGTTTGCCTGGCAGAACCAGACCGGCTTCGACATCATCGTCATGCGCGTGGTCCTGGACGTGACGACGGTGGCGACGGCGGCCTGCACCCTCGACGTGGGCACCACGCCGACGAGCGCGACGACGAGTTCCGACACCTTGCTGGACGGGGTGGACGTGAACGCGGCGGCGGGTGTCTTTGACAACATCGAGAACAAGGGCACCAACGGCAAGGGCCGCCAGCCGTTGGCGGCCGGCAAGTGGGTGACAGGCTCGAAGGCGACGGGCGCGACGGCGGGCCTCGTCGGGAACGCCTACATCGAGTACGTCCTGGTATGAGGCTGAACGCGGGCGACGCGACGCGCCAGGCTGAGGCGACCGGCGGCGCGTCTGCGTCCCTGACCCGCTTTTGGCACAGAGAGGGGGTTCCCCCTCGCCCCCTCTCTGGCTTATCGAGGTGAACGATGATTGTGGACCCTTCCCTCTACATCTCCGTGGCGCGGCTGAAACAGGAGTTGGACCTGGACAGCCTGGCGGATGACCTGTTGCTGGCGCGGAAAATCCGCGAGGCCCAGACCATCATCGAGCAGGCGACGCGCCGCGTGTGGAAGGCGACGAGTGACACGACGGTGAAGTTCGACGCGGCGTGGGACGTGGAGGGGCGCACGCTGTGGTTCCCCCACCTGGACCTGTGCGCCATTACCACGGTGGTCAACGGCGACGGGTCGGTCATCGCCAGTGACAAGTACGTGACCGAGCCGAGAGGGGAGACGCCCTACTACGGCCTCACGCTCAAGGGCAGTTCAGGGCTGGGGTGGACCTACACCACGGACCCGGAGGACGCGATTAGCATCACCGGCCGCTGGGCGTTCAGCGTGATGCCCCCAGGCGACATTGTGGACGCGACGGTGAGGCTGGCCGGCTGGCTGTACCGACAGCGGGATAGCTCGTCTGACTTCGACCGAGTCTCAGTGGGGGTCAACGGGGTGACCATGTTGCCCGCGTCCATCCCGCAGGATATTCGGTTCATCCTGGAAAAGCGGGTGAGGCCCTAGACCAGGGGTCAGGGGTCAGTCAGAAGGCAGGGAAGAGTGAGCGCAGAGGTAGTGCGAGCCATTTACAGGGCGCTCGCGGGGCGGACGGTCAGCTTCACGAGTGAGGCGGGCGACGCGGTGACGGTGCCGGGCCTGGACCTGCACGAGACGAAGAACCGCGTGGGTCAGGGCCGTCTGCCCGTGCGCATACTGGCGCCCATCGGGCCGGACGCGCAGGCGCGGGGCGGGCACTTCGCGGCCGTCGGGACGCTAGGCGTCATGGAACTCTACATCGCCGACGACTTCCTGCTGGTCCCGGCCCAGAGCGGGCTACGGCTGGAAGACGTGTACCCTGACCTCGTGCGCTACGTGGGCGGGTATTTCGCGGCCATGCGCGGCTTCCGACAGCCGGTGGCCGCGCAGGACGGGTGCCGCACGACGCTGGAAGGCTGGGAGATGGAACCCGCCGTCATCCACTGGTCCGAGGTGGACTACCTGGGCGTTCACTGCAAGGTGACGGTCAAGGTGATGGGCGTGTGAGCCACAGGGGCTAGGGGCCAGGGAGGGTGAGGATGGTCTACGTGTACATCGGCGGCGGGCGGTGGGCGCATGGCGTCCCGGCGCGCGACCTGAGCCAGGATGAATGGGACGCCCTACCGGCTGAGCTTCAGGCCGTGGCGGTGGAGCAGGGGCTGTATCGCAGTGAACCGGGGGCGGAGGTTAGTGGTCAGGAAGAAAACGGCCAGCAGCAGGCGGTAGGCGGTGAGCGGCAGGCTGCCCCCTCGCCCCTGGTCCCTGGCCCCTGGTCGAAGGAGGGCTAAGTGAGCTACCCGATTGACATTGAAACGTTAGAGGTCCAGCAGTTCCGAGAGATCACGTGGGGCACGCCGGGCACGGCCACGGTGCGGCGGCGCGGGGTGAAGGACATCAAAATCAAGCCCGACAACAAGACCGAGGCGGTCAAGGAGCGGCGCGGGACGGCGGTGGACACCTATCTCACGCGCGTGACCCAACGTGGCGGCGGCACGGTGGAGATGGAGGAATACGTCCTCTACGAGGACAGCCACTACACCTGGGAGTCGCTGTGCGGGACCGCGACGCCATCGGGCGCGAACCCCTACACGCGGGACTACGCCGCGCCCTTGGGCAGCTTCGCGGCGCTCGTGAGCGGCTACCGCACGTACAGCCTGTTCTACGGCGACCCGGCGGACTACGCGGGCACGGCGAACGGGGTCATCGTCCAGAAGCTGACGCTGACCGGCAACACCAACGGCTTCCTCATGATGAAGTCCACCTGGCTCGCCAAGCTGGCCGACACAGGCACGACGAACATGGTCGCCACGGCCAGCGCGGCCGAGATTGCCACGGCCACCGTCGCCATTGGCGCCGACGTGAACCTCTATGTCGCGCCGTGGGGTGTCGCCCTCAACGAGGGCAGCCACGCGGTCCCGGCGACGGCGCTCGACTTCGAGCTGGAGATTGACACGCAGCGGGCGCTGAGGCGCTACCAGGGCAATCTCCTGCCGCAGAACGTGCTGTTCAAGAAGTGGCAGGGCAAGCTGAAGCTCGGCCTGGAACTGAACACCAGCAGCGCGGCGTACATGGATAGCCTGGCCGACATGAACAGCGAGTGGCAGCAGCAAATCCGCCTCAAGATTGCCGCCGACGCCAACAACGTCCTGCGCTTCGACTTCGCTGGCTTCAGCCAGGAGACGCCGGAGATGTTCAGCGACAACGACGGCGCGCTGAAGATGGACATCGAGATGCAGAGCAAGTACAACCCGACGCTGGGCAACTGGCTGAAGCTCCAGACGATCACGCCGATGAACGCCGGGGCACTGCTCTAACAGTGGCTAGTGGTTAGTGGACAGTGGATAGAAAGAGGGGAGACCGTGGGTATCAAGTTCTACGAGGATGTAGGGGACGCGCCGGGGTTCCTGGCGTGGATCGGGACAGTGACGGCGGCCTACGAGAAGGTGCAGGCGGCGGCCAACGAGGGGCCGATGGCGACGGGCAAGGCGCTGTACGAGAACGCCTTTGACATCTTCGCCCCCTTTGTCCAGGAGCCGACCGACCCGGACAAGGTGAAGAGCGAACTGTTCGCCCTGAGCGCCAATCAGTTGTTCGCGCAGTTCAGCGTGGTCAAGGCGCTGGTGGGCAACCCGGACCCAAAATCAGGGGGCGCGGCCAACTCCGAGACTGGCTCCGAGGCCGACGCGGGAAGCGCCAGCCCTGGTTCGACCTCCGCTGGGAACTCGCCGAGCGACTCGGGAAGTGGCCCCACGA
>CAZFUK010000464.1:3943-4642 GCA_964522005.1 uncultured Anaerolineales bacterium
GGCCCTCTCTCAGAAAGAGATAGGGGAGTACCTGGCGCGGCGCGACGAGTACCTGGAATACGAAGCCGAGACGATGGCCGACGGCAAGGTGCCGCTTCGCCGTTGGAGCTAGAGGCCCTGAATGACTACCCTGGACCTGGTCATCCGAGGGCGCGACGAGGGGGCAGCCTCTCTGGTCAAGCGCATCAAGGATGAGACGAAGGACGCTCAACAGAATACCAAGAGTCTGAGCGACCGCTTCAAGGAGACCGGGGGAAGCATCCTCACGGCTACGGGTCCCATTGGCCTGGTCGTCGGCGGGGCCATGAAGATGGGGGCGGAGTTCCAGGGGGTCATCAACCGCATCCAGGCAGTCAGCGGCGCGGGGGAAGAGGCTCTGAATCCCATTCGGGAAAAGGCCCTCCAGTTGGGCAAGGACCTGCCCCTCAGCGCCAAAGACGCCGCCGATGGCATGTACGCTCTCGCCACGGCGGGTTTCAGCGTCGAGGAGACCCTGGCGGCGAGCGAGGGCGTGGCACGTCTTGCAAGCTCCCAGATGATGGACGTGGGGCGGTCGAGCGAAATCGTCGCGGCGACGCTACGCGGGTTCGGGATGGACGCGGGCGAGGCAGGCCACGCGGTAGACATCCTGTCGCAGATCGCATCCAGTTCCGCCGCTGAGATTGATGACATCGGGGAGAGCATCAAGTACGTCGGCCC
>CAZFUK010000465.1:0-2053 GCA_964522005.1 uncultured Anaerolineales bacterium
GAGCGCCTCGCGGCCATTGGCCGCCACGACGACGCGCAGCCCTTGCTCCGTCAGGTACTCCTGGAGCAGCTGGCGCACGTTGGCCTTGTCGTCCACCACCAGAATCGTCTGGAACATACTCCCATTATACCAGGCTCTGTTCAGAACGTGTAAGGCTGAGGTTCAGAAGTGGTTTAGACGCCTGAGCCGGCCCCAACCGCCCGCCGAAGCAGGGCGGGCACGGCGTGTCGGTAACAGTCGGGTAACATGGGATGGGTAGACTAGTGGAGTGTTACTCGTAAGTTGACACCTTCAGCCCCCCCCTTGCAACCCTCGTATACAGGGGGACAGGAGGGGGCTGTTTCCATTGCTGTAGCAGTAACAGACCAATGGGACTCTGGACAAGGACGAAGCAGCCGACGAGGGGGCGAATATGACTGATCTAGGCGCAAGCTGCCTCGGCGGCGGGCGGACCCACTTGTTGCTGACGCGAGTGTAACAGGCAGACCGTAGGGCGTCTACCTATTTCGTGGTAGACGCCCTGATTGATTCTGAGTAATCGGAACTCCGCGCTTCGTGGGGGTGAAAATCCTCACAATGGAGGATACATAACGGGGCGAAACCTGCTACACTAATATGTAAGTGCTGTGCTACTTGCACCAGGCCTCGTATACGCCAGGTGACGGAGGTAAGTTATGGCTCACCAGGTTCGTGACCGCTCCGGCTTCCCGTATATTCCGCCCCGCCCGCGCTGCCAGGTCTGCCAGGACGCGCCGGTGGACCTCTATCTCGACGGCCAGGCGCTCTGCGCCCGCTGCTGTGTGCAAATCCTGCGCCGCGAACCGCCGACGCGCGGCTCCGCTACGTCAACCCTCCCACGGTAAGCCTGTCTGGCCCCTGTCCGCTCAGCCCTAGCCTACCTGTGGCTCGACCGCCTCCCCTGTTTTCAGCCCGAAAGCAGGGGGGCTTGCGTTTGTTCCCAGGTGATCCCTCCCTACCACCGAGGCGTGGATGTCGTGTATAATGTGCCTGGAGGCATGATGCGCGACCTGCTTGAACAGACACGCCTGGCCCTCATCGAGCATGACCTGGTGCAGGGGGGCGCCAGGGTCATCGTCGGCGTGTCCGGCGGGGCCGACTCCGTCGCGCTGCTCGACGTCCTGACCCGCCTGGCGACGCCCCTTCACCTGGGCGTCCACGTCGCCCACCTGGACCACCGCCTGCGCCCGGACAGCCACGCCGATGCGGCCTTTGTGGCCGACCTGGCCGTCCGTCTGGGCGCGCCGGTCACAGTCGGGCAGGCCGAGGTGGCAGGCTATGCCGAGGCGGCGGGGCTATCGCTCGAAGAGGCGGCCCGTCAGCTGCGCTATGCCTTCCTGGGCGCCGTCGCCCGACGCCAGGGCGCGGGGCGGGTCGCGGTGGCCCACCATCTCCAGGACCAGGCCGAGACGGTGCTGCTGAACCTGCTGCGCGGCGCGGGGCTGGCCGGTCTGCGCGGGATGACGCCCTTAGCCCCCCTGCCGTCCGCGCCTGACACTCTCTGGACGGGAGGGTGGCTCAGCGGCGTGGAGCCGCCCAGCGTCGGGGCGAAGCCGTCCCAGTCTATCGCCTTGATTCGGCCCTTCCTCCAGGTTCCCCGGGCCGACATCCTGGCCTACGTCGCCGAGCGTGGGCTGCCCTTCCGCGAGGACCCCTCCAACCACGACCCGCGCTTCACCCGCAACCGCCTCCGCCACGAACTGCTGCCCCTGCTCGCCACGTACAACCCGGCCATTGTGGAGAACCTGGGGCATATGGCGCGGCGGCTGGGCGACGACCTGGCCTATCTCGAAGCGCAGGCCGACGATCTCTGGACCTATACGGCGCGGAGCGTGGGCGACGGGCTGGAGCTAGACCTGAACATGCTGACGCAGCAGCCGCCCGCGCTGCAGCGCCAACTGGTGCGCCTGGGGGTGGACAGACTGCGCGGGCTGCGCGACGTGACCGCCGAGCACATCGAGGCGGTGGTCCAACTGGCGAACGCGGGCCAGACGGGGGAGCGGCGCTCGCTGCCCGGCCTGACCGCCCGCCGGGG
>CAZFUK010000465.1:2153-4640 GCA_964522005.1 uncultured Anaerolineales bacterium
GCCCGAACTGGTGGCGGTCATAGACGCCCAGGTGGCCCGGGGCGGCCTGTGGGTGCGGCCCCGCCAGCCCGGCGAGCGTTTCCAGCCCCTCGGCCTGCGCGGGCGCGCCCGCTCCCTCCACGACTTTATGATTGACGCCCGCATTCCGGCCGACGTGCGCGACCGCGTCCCGCTGGTGGTCAACGCCGAGCACACTGTCTGGGTCGGCGGCTTCCGCCTGGACCACCGCGCCCGCGTCACGCCGGAGACGCGCGCGGCCTGGCGCTTGACGTGGGTTCGGGCCGAGGCCGAGGCGTAAATGGGGGTCAGGATTGGCAAGCCTGCCCGGCTTGTGCTAGAATTGGGGTAGGCGTGAAGAGGTCTATACGGCTGCGACGAATGGGCGGGCTGACGTGAAAGAGACCGTGGGGGGCGAGGAAGCCATTAAGACGCGCGGGCAACTCGTGGCGGAGGATCCGCTCACCGAGACCTACCGCGCGTTGGACGACGAGGGCCGTGCGGTCCTGGTGCGGGTTCCCCGCCCTAGCGAGGACGGCTTCGGCGCGGACCGGCTCCGCCGCGAGGCGGCCCTCCTGGCGACGCTGCGTCACCCCGGCCTGGTCAACCTCGTCCGCTACACCGACACGCCCCCCACGCTCGTCACCGAGCCGGTCGCCCAGACCCTGGCCCCCCTGGACAAGCCCTGGCCCCTCAAGCGTGTCGTGCGCCTCGCGCGCGACCTGGCCGCCACGCTCGACGACCTCCACGCCCACGGCGTCGTCCATGTCACGCTCAACCCCGCCAGTGTGGGGCTGACTGAGACGGGGAGCGCCAGGCTACTCAACCTGGGCCTGGCCTACTGCCTGACCCACCCTCAAGACTTCCACTGGCTCCAGGCGGACCCCCGCACCATCGCGCCCGAACTCGTGCGCGGCGAGCGCCCGACGCCCCTCGCGGACGTCTACAGCCTCGGCGCGCTGGTCTACACGCTGCTCGCCGGCGGCGGCCCGTTCGACGGCGTCGAATGCCGCGCCGTTGTGCGCGCCAAGGCCTTCCAGCCGGCGCCGCCCCTGGCCCGCCGCCGCCCCAACCTCCCCGCCGCTGTCTACACGGTGGTGGCGAAGGCGATAGCCCGCGACCCACAGCGGCGCTATGCCTCGGCCGGCGCGTTCGCCCAGGCCCTGGCCGACGCCGCCTCGGCCCGCCGCGTTGTGCGGCCCCTGGCCCGCAGCCTGGCCGTCGCCACCCTGCTGCTCGTCACGGCCCTGGTGGGGGAACGCGCGGTGCGGACGACCCCCCCGCGCGCCCCGGCGGCGAACCCGGTTGTCGCCGTCAGCCTGCCCGCGCCGGTCCTGAGCCAGGCCACGCCGCTCCCCCTGCCACCCCCCGCCCCCGTCGAGGCGTCTCAACCGCCGCTGCGGCTGCCTCTTGCCCCCTCGGTCGCCCAGGCCGCGCCGGCCGAGGAGGTCGAGCCGGTGATGGCCGGCCGTGGCGCGCTGGCCTCGGCCCCCGGTGAGACGGTCGAGTTGGAGGTGGGCGCGCCGCTGACCATCGTGGTCCAGGCGCCCACCCCTGAGCCAACCGAGGCCCCCCGCGTGCGTCCGCCGCAGCCGGTGGTCAAGCCCCCCATCGCCCCGGCGCGCGGCCCGGCCCTGGCCGCGCCGGTCCGCCCGGTGCCTCGCCGCCCCGTGCGCGCCGCGCCGCCGGCCCGCCCGCCGGGGCTGGGCCCCCCGCCCATTGTCACGCCCCCGACGGATCCCACCGTCGTGGTCAAGACCCCACCCCGCGACCCGGCGGGCTGGGCGAAACCCGTGGCCGACGCCTCGGCCTGGAAGCGGCCCTAAGCCTATGACCAGCCGCCGCTTCCGCACCCGCCACCACGGTGTCTACCACAACCACCTCGGCGTTGTCACCAACGGCCGCTTCGCCGTCGTCGGCAAGACCGGCGACCGCGCGCCCGGTCAATAATCCTTCCCCCTGATTGGCGTTCTTAATGTAGGCGCGGTATAATCCGCGTTTGTGGATTCAGGCCACCCTGATAGGAGGCGCTATGCCAGTATCCGCTGAAGTCGTCGCGGCCATCCGCGACCGCGTCGCGGCGCAACGCGACACCATCATCCAATTTATGCGCGACCTTGTCGCCATTCCCTCCCATGACAGCCTGATCGGCCCGGTCGGCGAGCGCGTCGCCGAGGAGATGCGCAAGCTGGGCTTTGACGAAGTGCGCTTCGACCAGATGGGCAACATCCTGGGCCGTATCGGCGACGGCCCTCGGACCCTGCTCTACGACAGCCACATTGACACCGTCGGCATCGGCGACCCGCAAGCCTGGGGTTGGGACCCCTTCGTCGGCAAGGTCGAAGACGGCATCCTGTTCGCGCGCGGCGCCTGTGACGAGAAAGGCTCGACGCCGGGCATGGTCTACGGCCTGGCGCTGGCCCGCGAGCTAGGCTTGCTCGACGGCTGGACCGCCTACTACTTCGGCAACATGGAGGAGTGGTGCGACGG
>CAZFUK010000466.1:0-4638 GCA_964522005.1 uncultured Anaerolineales bacterium
CACCACGTCGGTCCAGATTGACCGCGCCGTGCTGGCCCGCTACCCCGACCTGCCCATCGGCGTCCCCACGCCCGGTAGTCAGGTGCTCATAACCGACGAGATGGGGCGGGCTCTTCCGCCGGGCGAGCGCGGCGAAATCGTCATCGTCGGGCCGAACGTCAGCCCCGGCTACCTCAACCGCCCCGACCTCAACGCCCGCGTCTTCCAGCCTGTGGGCGGCCGGCCCGCCTACCGGACGGGCGACCGGGGCCACTTCCGTGACGGGCTGCTGTTTTTTGAGGGCCGCCTGGACAACCAGGTGAAGCTCCACGGCTACCGCGTGGAGTTGGGCGACGTCGAAACCCATCTGCGCGGGCTGCCCCTGGTGCGCGACGCCGTGGTGACGCCGCTGGTCAAGCAGGGCAAGGTTGAGGCGCTGGTCGCTTTTGTGATCCTGGCCGAGCCGCCTACGGAGCCGGTGTTCGAGGTCACCCAGCGTCTGCGGCGTGAACTGGGCGAGCGGGTGCCGTCCTACATGGTGCCGGGCAAGTTCCGCTTCCTCGACGCCTTCCCGATGACGCCCAACGGCAAAGCCGACCGCCGCGCCCTGACCGAGACGCTGCCATGACCCCCTACGCCACCTTCGGCTACTTCGGTGTCCTGCTCTATGCCGTCGCTCCGCTGCTGCTGCCGGCGGTGCGGACCCGCTGGTCGCGGCTCTGGCTGCTGGGCGCGACGGGGTTGATGCTGCTGGTGCAGTACTGGAGTCCGGCCGAGCTTCGGCCCGGCCTGCTCGTCCAGCCGCTCTGGCTTGTCCTGGCCTACGGCGCGTTCCAGTGGGCGCTGGCGCAGGGCTTCCTCGTGGCGCGCCGCTACCAGGCCAGCCGCTGGCCGTTCTACCTGGCCGTTGCGCTGTCGCTGCTGCCGCTGGCCGTGGCGAAGTACCTGCCCCTGCTCGCCCCCGACACCGCCATCGGCTTCCTCGGCATCTCCTACGTCACCTTCCGCAGCCTGGACGTGATCTTCCTGATTCAGGATCGCCTGATTCAGACCCTGCCGACGGCCCAGTTCCTGGCCTACCTGTTCTTCTTTCCCACCGTCTCCTCTGGCCCCATTGACCGCTACCGCCGCTTCGAGCAGGACTGGAAGCGCGAGCGGACCGGCGCGGAGGTGTGGGCCGACGTGGACAGCGCCGTCCATCATATCTTCACCGGCTTCCTCTACAAGTTCATCCTGGCTTACCTCGTCCAGCGTTACTGGCTCGCGCCGCTGACGGGCCGCGGGCTGCTCGACACGCTGAGCTACATGTACGGCTACAGCGCCTACCTGTTCTTCGACTTCGCCGGTTACTCGGCCTTCGCGGTGGGCGTCAGCCTCCTGTTCGGCGTCCACACGCCCGAAAACTTCAACCGGCCCTTCCTGGCCCGCGACATCCGTGAGTTCTGGAACCGCTGGCACATGAGCCTGTCCACCTGGTTCCGTGACCACGTCTATCTGCGCTTCGTCCTGACCGCCACCAAGCGGCGCTGGTTCAAGGGCCGCTACACCGCCTCCAGCCTCGGCTTCCTCCTGCTGTTTGGTCTCATGGGCCTGTGGCACGGTCCCCATCTCCACTACCTGCTCTACGGCCTGTACCACGCGGCCTTGATGATTGGCTATGACCGTTTTACGCGCTGGAACAAGGAGCACGGGGTGTGGGGCACGAGTTGGCCCTGGCAGGCCGCCGCCCTCCTGCTCACCTTCCACGCCGTGTGTTTTGGCTTCCTGCTCTTCTCCGGCCGCCTGTTCTAACCCGCATAACGGTTCTGCGACCCCTCACCACGAGGCCATGACCACGCCCTGGCACACTCTGTGCAGTAGTGGTAGTTACGGTAAAGATAGTTACAAATACAGGCGTAAGGCGGTGGGGGATGAGCATCTTAGTCGTTGAAGACAACCAGAGTATCCGCGAGATGGTAGCGTTAGTGCTGGAGGAAGCGGGCTACGAAGTGATCTGCGCCCGCGACGGCCAGGAGGCGCTGGACCTGCTGACCGAGGTCGAGCCGAATGTCATTCTGCTGGATATGCGCATGCCGCGCATGGATGGGCGCACGTTCGCGCACGTCTACCGCAAGAAGCTGGGCGACGGCGCGCCCATTGTCGTCATGACGGCCTCGTACAACCCGGCCAAAGCGGCGCGCGACACTCACGCCGCGGCTTACCTGTCCAAGCCCTTCGAGGTGGACGACCTGCTGGGGCTGATTCGGCGGGTAGAGACGGGCCAATAAGCAGGGGGCGGGGCATATATGCCCCGCCCCCTGTTCGCCCCGCCGGGCTGGCCTGAGTCGTTCCACGCGGCTTCAGCCCTGCGCCAGGACCGCCTGAATCTCGGCGGCATAGGCCGCGCTGGCCGGGTCGTCGGTGACCAGTTGTATCTCGTCTGGGCCACTCACACCCAGCCCTAACTCGACGGCGCGCGCCAGTTGCTCCTGGCCGAAGATGGGGCCACGGCTCACTTCGGGCGTCGTGCCGTAGTACCGCAGCAGCGCCACGCCCACCGCGTCCAGCGCGACGCGGTCCGTCCCCGCCAGGACCACCTCACTCCACACCTTCTTCCCCGTGTCCGGCCCGCCGTTGACAAATGCTTCCACGCCGTCCATGACCACCAGGGCCGGCCGGTAGGCCGTGTTGCTCTCGGCGATCATCCGGCGCTGGTGGGGGGAGCCGTGGAGTTCGGTCATGTAGTTGTACGACTGGCCCGGCAAGGTCTTGCCCACCAGGCCCACCGAGTTCTTGAGCGACAGGGTGAAGTGGCCGCCGAAGCGGTGCGTTTTCAGGCAGCACGTCTGCACCAGGGCGTCGCACTCCAGGCAGGGGCGCGGGAAGGGGAAGCCGTTCTGCCAGTGGCTGTCGTCAGGGCGCAGCAGTTCCCACTGCCCGCGCCCCAACTCGTCCAGCACCAGCGTCTCGAAGCCTAGCTCGCGGCCCAGGCTGAACACGCCCAGCCGCTGCATCGTCTGGCGGCTGTCGCCCATCCCGCTGCGGTCGGCTACCGTGATACGCCCGGCGCCCTGGGCCTGGAGTTCCTGGACCAGGGTGCGCAGGACGGTCGGGTGGGTCGAGCCGGGCGTCGGGTCGGCGCTGTTGAAGTTGGGCTTGAGGACCACCGCCTTACCCTGGACGGCGTTGCCGCCGAGCAGCCGCATCGCGCGCCGCACGCCCTCGGCCCGATCCCGCGTCTTGACGAAGGCGACGCGGGCGAGGGGAGGGGAGACGGTCACCGTGGCCGGGGCGGCGACCGTCGGCGCGAGGGTCGCGGTGGGCGGCGGAGCGGCGGTCAAGGTCGGTTGGAGGACCGGCGCGGTAGGCGCCGGGGTCAGAACCGCCTGGATCGGCGGGGCCGGAGTTGGGCCGGGTGGGGTTGCCGTGGCTGGCGGCTGAGTAGGCACGACGGCGGCGTCCTCCACGGCCCGGCCGCAGCCCTCCAGCAGCGCCGCGCCGGCTGCCAGCCCGCCTAGCGTCACCAGCCCGCGCACAAAGTCGCGCCGGCTTACCCCTGGCTCCCCCTTATGGTCTCGCTCGTCTCGCTGTGACATAAGATCTCCTGACCGGCCTGCTCCTCTAAACTATAGAGCAGCCGGGGGCCTAGGTCAAGCAGTATTTGACACACCCGGCCCTGAGTGGTATGCTCGCCCTAGCGACCTGCTGGTGAGACAAGGTCGAGCTTAGGGAGATACCTATGACCATCACAACGGCTGTCCTCGACAAACTACGCGGCTTCGACACGCCCACCATCTGCAACCTGGTGGAACTGTTCGAGGTCCGCCCCCGCAACATCGGCTACATGGATGGCCGCATTCGGGCCAACTTCCCCGAACTGCCGCCCATGGTCGGCTTCGCCGCTACCGCCACCTTCCGCGCCTCTGGCCCGCCTCGCAGCGGCGACGCCTACGGCAGCACCGAAGCCCAGGTCGAACGCTTTGGCGAACTCTCCGGCCCGCCCGTCGTCGTGTTCCAGGACATCGACGCGCCCGCCGTCGCCGCGACCTTTGGCGAGGTCATGTGTACCACCTACCAGACCTTCGGCGCGGTCGGCCTCATTACGAGCGGGGCGGGGCGGGACCTGGACCAGGTGCGCGCCCTCAAGTTTCCGGTCTTCACCGACGGCACGATCTGCGCCCACGGCTACTGCCACGTGCTGCACATCCACATTCCGGTGCATGTCGGCGGCATCGTGGTCTACCCCGACGACCTGCTGCACGGCGACCTCAACGGCGTCACAACGATTCCTGTGGACATCGCCGCCGAGTTGGCCGACATTGGCGACGCGTTTGTGGCGGCGGAGAAGGTGATCCTGGACACGCTGCGGGGACCGTCGCCGACGACCCAGCAGTTGGGGGCGGCGGTCAAAGAGGCGCACGCGCAGATGGCCGCCCTGCGGCGGCAGGTGACGCGCCGACGGTGAACCTTTCCCCTCTCTTCCCTGCTCTCCCATCTGAGGTGAGGCTATGCCACAACGCTATCGGGCTGGGCTGATTGGCTGTGGGGGGATGGGGCGGCACCACGCGGCCGCGCTGGCAGGCATGGAGGATGTCACCCTCGCGCTCGCCGATATCGCGCCGGCCAGCCTGGACCGGCTGGGGGAGGCCGTGGGCGTCGCCCCTGACCACCGCTATCTTG
>CAZFUK010000467.1:0-4628 GCA_964522005.1 uncultured Anaerolineales bacterium
CGTGGACGCCGCGCTGTCCAGGGCGATGGGGCCGTGGGTCAGCGTGGGGGCCGCGCCGTCAGGGGTAAACAGGGTCAGGCTGTTGTGGGCGAAGCCGTAGCTGAGGGCGGTCTGGTAATGCTGCGCCAGCCAGGCCGGGGCGAGTGCCTGCGGGTCTTGCAAGGGGCCGTTGACCCAGGCCAGCCAGACGCGGTCCTGGTCGCGGGTGACGCGGCGCAGCTCGCGGTCCACGTTGTCGGGCGCGAGCTTGAGGGCGTTGCGCGGGACCTGCTCGACCGGAGGGCGGTCGGCGGGCATCAGGCGCTCGTAGTAGTACAGGAAGATGGGGTAGCGGTCGCCGGAGACGAGAACGACGCGGTCCGTGGAGCGGGCGTAGGCGCGGAGGGCCTGGACGAGACCCTGGAGGTCGTCGCGCAGGTAGCGGTCGGCGTAGTGCTGGGGCAGGCTCCAGACGAAGGCGGCCAGGACGACGCCCAGGGCGGCCAGGCCCACCACGCGCCGCCAGCGCGCCAGGGCGAGCAGCCCCCAGGCGAACAGGAGGTAGACCGGCGGGGCGAAGGGCAGGAAGTAGCGCGCTTCGACGCGCGGGTTGTAGAACAGGCCGCGCGGCAGGGCCAGGGCGAAGATGACCAGGCTCGGCAGGGCCAGCACCAGCAGCAGCAGCGCCACGTGGGGCCGCGCCTCGCGCCGCCGCGCCAGGACGACGACACCCGCGCCCAGCAGGAGCGTCAACCCGACGACGAGGGGCCAGACGGCGTCGAGGTCCGTGGAGATGCCGAGCGTCAGCAGCGTGGCCTGGAGTTGGAGGACGAAGGGGTAGTTGACGGGTTCGGCCACCGACCAGCTTGACATGCACCCCGCCGCGAAGGCGAACCAGGGGATGAACAGGCCCAGGATGACAAGTTGGGCGAGGGTCCAGGGGAGCAAGAGACTAAAGACGGAAGATTGAGGATTAAGAATTGACGATTGACGATTGACGATTGATGATTGAGGAGTGCCAAGAGACGATTGAGGAGGGACGCGGGACGAGGGACGCGTGCGCCACCACCCCAGCAGCCACCGCCCACCCACCCACAGGTTGTGGACGACGAGCATGACGGCGGACAGGTAGATGGTATAGAGGCCGCCCGTGGTCGCCAGGACGTAGGCCAGCCAGGCGCGGCGGCTCCGCGTCTCCCACCAGCGCGTGAGGGCCAGCAGCGCGGCGACATGGAGCAGGGCGGCCAGGGCGTACATCCGCATCTCTTGCGACCACCAGACGTGGAAGCGGGCGACGGCCAGCAGGCCCGCCCCGAGCAAGGCAAGCCCCGGCCCGCCGAGGCGCTTGCCCAGCGGGACGAGCAGGGCGACGGTGAGCAGCCCGACCATGACCGTGATGAAGCGGGCGGCGAACTCGCTGTAGCCCACCAGGCGCGTCCAGGGCCACAGGGTCCAGAAGTAGAGCGGCGGGTGGACATCGCAGGCCGTCCAGCGCGTCGTCTCCCAGAACGACTTGCGCACCGCCCACATCGCCAGCCCCTCGTCCCACCACACGTTGGCGTCGCCCAGGCGGAAGACGCGCAGGGCGAAGGCGACGAGCAGGAGGCCCGTCCCTAACCAGATGTGTCTCGCCGTCCACTTCACGCAAGGCTCCAGTAGTCAGTAGTCGGTAGCCAGTAGTCGGTAGCCAGTAGTCGGTAGTCAGTAATCAGTCTTTAGTCATTAATCGTCAATCGTCAATCATCAATCATCAATCCCTATTCCCTCACCTCCATCATCACGATACGGTCCAGGCGGAAGACCCGCCGCTCGCCGCGCAGGTGGCAGTAGGCGACGAGGTAGAGGGAGCGGTCGCGGGTCTCGACGGCCAGCGGCTCGACCAGGCGCTCGGTCAGCCCCTCGGCCGAGCGGTAGCGCAGGAAGAGCTGCCGCCGCTCGCGCATTGCCTGCTGGATACAAGACGGCACGGGCACGTGCGTCGGCAGGTTGGCGAGTGTGGGGCGGAGGTCGGCCAGGCTGCGCGCGGGCAGGTCACGGATGAGGCAGTTGAGCAGGGCGTGGGTGGTCAGCACATCGGCCAGGGCGCGGTGATGGACACCATTGGCCAGACCCAGGCGGTGGGCGAGGCGTTCCAGGCTATAGCTGGGCAGGCGGTGATAGCAGACGCGAGCCAGTTGGAGCGTGTCCACGCACAGGTTGTCGAGGGTCGGGTAGCCCAGGCGCATGAACTCGTGGTCGAGGAAGCTCAGGTCAAAGGGCGCGTTGTGCGCGACCAGGACGGCCCCGGCCAGCAGGGCCGCCACGGCGGGCGCAACGGTAGCGAAGGTCGGCTGCCCGCGCAGTTCGGTGTCGCTCAGGCCGTTGACCTCGGCGGCGCGGCGCGACAGCGGCCGGCCGGGGTCCACCAGGGTCACGAAGCGGGCGGCCTCTTCACCGCCCTGGCTGCGCACGACGGCCACCTCGCAGACGCGATCCCCACTATGCGGGTTGAGGCCCGTCGTCTCCACGTCGACAACGGCGAAGGCAATTTCCGAGAGAGGCGTGTGTACCATGCGCTGACTTTCTAGCTACCCACCGGACAGGTTGGCAGCACCCTGTCGGTGTCCTGGTCTACCCATTTCTCGCACCGAGGGCGCGGCGCGGAAGAGACACCTGACAGGTTTTGGAAAACCTGTCAGGTGTGGTTCTAGCTACGCCTGGCCCGCAGAGCGAAGCCCAGGCCCACGACCGCCATGAGGCCGCTCAGGGCGAGCAGAGTGCGCCGCCACCAGCCGTCATAGCTGTAGGCGACCAGCACGCCGTCCAGGACGACCGGGCCGCGATCGACCCGTAGGCTGACCGTATGGTCCCCCGGCGGCAGGCCGTCCACGAGGGGGATACTGGCCCGTTCGTCCGTCGGCCCGGACAGGTCCACCTGGCGGTCCGGCCCGCCGTCCAGGCTCACGGTCAGGCGGCCCATGCCGGGGCCGCGTCGGGCCGCCAGGGTCGCGCCACTGCCCGTGAAGGTGAAGCCCGCGCTCGCGCCGTCGCCCCCCCGCGCCCACGTCTTGAGCAGAGCGGCCGGCGACGGTTCGACCGTCCAGGGTCCACTCCACTGGAACGCCGGGTGGGCGATATGCTGGAAGCCCGTCGGCAGGCGGGGCGGGGCGGTCGCCTCAGCCTGGAGCGCCGTGTAGGCGGGCAGCGGCGTCCAGTCGGGCGTGACGAGGCGGAAGTAGCCTTCGGGCCGCTGGAGCCACTCCGGGTTGGGACGGCGGAAGTACCACAGGCAGCCCACGCCGACCCAGGGATACTCGGTCTCGATGCGGCGATAGGCGCCGACGGTGTAGCGCGCCTGCTGCTCGTCGGTGACCCGGCCAAAGGGGGCGGGCATGCCTTCGGGCACGGCGCTCCAGCCCATCTCCAGAATCCAGGCCGGCTTGTCGCCCACCCCAGAGCGAACGAGCAGGTCACGCAGCAGTTGGGGCCGGGCAAAGTTGGTGCGATGCCAGACGATACGGTGGTCACCGGGGCCGCTTCCCAGGCCATAGGCGATCATGCCGAGGATGTCGAAACTCTGGGCCGCGCCCGCGTCAAGCATGCGCTGCAGGTAGTCCAGGTCATACAGCGCGCGGTCGCTGTGGTCAAGCGTCGGGGCGAGAGGCGCGCTGATAATCACAATGTCAGGGTCAACCTCGCGGGCGCGGCGGGCGGCGGTGGCGAGCAGGCGGGTATAGGCTTCGGGGTCCGGCGGGCGCGCCCCCCACTCCGGGAAAATGTTCGGCTCGTTCCAGATTTGCAGGTAGCGCAGGCGGCCGCGATAGCGGCTCACGACCTGGGCGACAAAGTCGCCGTAGTCGTCGTAGTTGTCCGGCGGGCCGAACCACTCGTGCTCGGCCGGGTCGGCGCGCGACCAGTCTGGCGGCGCGTCCACGCGGGCAACCAATGTCAGCCCCCGCGCCTCGGCCAGGTCCACGATACGGTCGTACTTGGCCCAGGCCGAGCGGTATGGCTCGTGGCGGCGGTCCTCAAAGTCGCCTTTGCCGTGGATCTCGATGTCTTCCCAGGGGAACTGCTGGCGGACGAACCGCACCCCCGCCGCCTGGAGCATGTCGAGGCTGCGCACCACGTTGGCCTCGTCGGCCTCCTGCTCCAGGAACGCGCTGACACAGTACGGGCGCACACTGGTGTAGGGCAGGGGACGCTCGGCGTCCAGGTGGAGGGGCGGGTCATTCAGCCAGATGTCGGCCAGGTTGACCAGGCCCTTGAGTTGGGCCGTCGGCTCCTCCTCGCCGGTCCAGTCGGCCAACCACCGTGACCAGGTCGGCCGGCCCACGACAGCGGCCAGGGCCATCAGCAGTACCCCCACGGCCAGGGCCACTAGGCCCCCTCGTACTCGCTTCGCCATGCCTGCCATTATAGGCGCGCCCGGCCCAACGCGCCAATTCCAGAAGGCAGAACCGCGCCCTGAACGGCGCGGCCTCCTGCTCCAACCGCGCCCTAAACGGCGCGGCGTGGTCTGTGACGAAGCGGCGGCGTTTAGGCCGCCGTAGTTCACCATCAAATGCTTATTGCCCCACGTCCCACAGCAGCAGGGCCGCGCCGGGCGCCGTGACCCGCTGACGCAGCCACGCGCCGCGCCGCGCCAGCGCCTCGGCCAGGGCCGCCTC
>CAZFUK010000468.1:0-2092 GCA_964522005.1 uncultured Anaerolineales bacterium
GTCACCCACCCCATTCTGCTGCTCGATGAAGCGTATCGGAGAGAAGCGCGATGAGTGAAATGGGCGTTGAGCCGCCTTACGAACACCCCGACTGGTACGACCTGCACGACACCGCCTTTACGGCCGGCAGCGAACGCGAGCCGGAGCACTACCGCGAAACGCTGCTCG
The DNA here is from genome assembly GCA_964522005.1 of uncultured Anaerolineales bacterium. Lineage (GTDB taxonomy): Bacteria > Chloroflexota > Anaerolineae > Epilineales > JAHCIE01 > JAHCIE01. Next base: position 169 of record CAZFUK010000468.1, read on the forward strand.
CCCTCCCGCCGCTCGACCAGGCCGACCACCTGGTGGACGTGGGCGCGGGAACGGGCAAGCTCGCCGCGCTCATCGCCCAGGGCTATCCCAACCTGGGCCACCTGACCCTGCTCGAACCCAATGTCGTCAAGCTGGCGCGGGCCGAGGCCCGGCTGCGCGCGCTACTCCCTCAGGCCCAGGTCGAAACCCTGCCCGCCCTGCTGGGGGAGGGGCAAGCCTTGCCCACCGACGCCGCCGATTATGCCACCGTCGGCAGTGTCTTCATGCCCACCATGCTCCTGCGGGGCGGGACGCTGGCGGACGGCCTCGCCTGGACTCGGCGCGGCCTGGGCGACGTGTTGGGATTGCTCAAGCCCGGCGGATGGCTCTATGCGATTGAGACGCTGGCGATTCCCTGGGAGGGCGGGCCACTAAGTGGCCCGGTGCGGCGGCTCCAGATGCTGGAATGGCTGGCCGAGCTAGAGCGCGCGGGGTTCGAGCAAGTGGAAGCCGTCTATCGCTTCCGCGACCGCGTCAGTGTGCGCGCCAGGAAGCCCGCGTAGAGAGGTCGGCTTTCCCGGGCGATGAATCACCAAGGCCACCAAGAGGATTAGAGTCCTCTTTGTGGCCTTGATGTCTTGGTATTGTGGGGGATGAGAGAAAGGTAGGGGCGTGGTCTCCACGCCCGAGCGGGCGCTAGTCGCCCGACGCGCTCGCCGCGCTGGGTCGGTCCGGCACATACGGCTCGTGCAGCTTGACCGGCGCGCCCTTGCCGCGCAGCCGCAGGTTGAGCATCTCCACGAACACCGAGAAGCCCATGGCGAAGTAGACATAGCCCTTGGGGATGTGGACGTGAATCCCCTCGACGACCAGGGTGAAGCCAATCAGCAGCAGGAAGCTCAGCGCCAACATCTTGACCGTCGGGTGCCGCTCGACAAACGCGCTCACCGGGGCAGCGAAGAACAGCATGATGCCGACGGCGATGACCACCGCGGCGATCATAATCGCCAACTCGCTGACCATGCCCACGGCAGTGATGACCGAGTCGAGCGAGAAGACGATGTCCAGCAGCATAATCTGGACGATGACGCTGGCGAACGAGGCCGCCACCTTCTGCGAGCCGTGGCCTTCGACGCCCTCCAGCCGCTCGTGAATCTCGAAGGTGGCTTTGCCGAGCAGGAACAGGCCTCCGGCGAGGAGAATCAGGTCACGGCCCGAAATGTCCAGCCCAAACACCGAGACCAGCGGGTTGGTCAGGCGCACGATGAAGGACAGCGAGAACAGCAGCAGAATGCGGGTGACCATGGCGAGCAACAGGCCGATCTGTCGCGCGCGGTTCTGCTGGTCGGCGGGCAGCTTGCCCGCCAGGATCGAAATAAAGATGATGTTGTCAATACCCAGGACGATTTCCAGGGCGGCCAGGGTCAGCAGGCCAATCCAGCTTTGAGGGTTGGTAAGCCAATCCATCGCCGAAACTTCTCCTTCGTTGTTTGTGCTGGCCCACACCGCCATTCGGGTGGGTCGAAGCACTGTCGCTATAGCACGTTTGGGACCAGGGAGGGGCGACAGCAAGGGACGTTTAGTCTTTGACGTCGGGGAGACGCTCACGCCACCAGGCGGTCATGCCGCCCGCCAGCTGCCGCGCCTGGAAGCCGCGCCCGGCCAGCAGGCGCACCGCTGGCACGCTACGGTGTCCGGTCAGGCAGACCGCGACGACAGGCCGCGCCGGGTCCAGGTCCAGGCCGGCGAGGCGGCGGGGCAACTCGTGGACTGGAACGTTGACCGCGCCCGCGATGTGGCCTGCCGCGAACTCGGCCGGGGTGCGCACGTCCACCACCTGCGGCGGGTGAGCGCCCAGTTCATCGGCCAGGGCCGTGGGGCTGACTTCAGCGACGCGGCCAAACGGCCACCACCAGAAACGGCTCACAGGTCCATCCTTCCGTCT
>CAZFUK010000468.1:2192-4624 GCA_964522005.1 uncultured Anaerolineales bacterium
CGGCAGCTTGACCTCTTCCACCGGCGCGCCGTACACCCCGGCATAGATGACGAGGGCGGCCAGCCACGACCCGGCGTGCGACGGGTGAAAGTTGTCCGGGCCGTAGAGCGGCAGACACGGGTCCGCCTGCCAGCCCGCCCGCCACGCCTCGCCCACGGGCAGCAGCAGCCCGTCCACACTGGCCGCCGCCGCCGAGGCATATGACAGGGCCACATCACGCAGCGCGGCCGGGCGGTACCCCTCCGGCCAGACCATGTAGAGCGCGGTGCGGCCGCCGCCCTGGCGGACCGCCTCGGCGAAGCGCCCCGTCCAGGTCACCAGGTTGCGCTGGCTTTCCGGCAGGGCGGACGGGCCTTGCTGCAAGATCACCACGTCCCAACCGCCCTCGCTCAGCGCGGTCCGCGCCGCGCCGTCCGCCCAGTGGTCCTCCAGGCTGTACCCCCCAACCGCGACCATGTGCACATCGGGGGCCGGGCGCCCCGCCGCCACGGCGACCTGCTGGACCAGGCTGGGCAGGTCGTTGGCGTAGGTCAGGCTGTTGCCGATGAACAACAGGCGCAGCGGGCGCTCGGCGGACGGCACGGGCGCCGGCGTGACGGTCGGCGGACTCGGCGTCGGAACCACGGCGGGCTGACTGCACCCGCACAGCCAGGCCAGTGATAACAGCACGGAGTAGAGGCGGCGCGGCATGGGCATGGGAGCTTCCCCCATCGAGCCAGGTTAAGACTACTATGCCGCTCGCGGGCGATGGGATGGCCCGCGTCAAGCCCTTGGATCGCCGACGAGGAGTCGCGGGTGAATCAGGCAGTCGCCGTCCATCTCCGCCACCGCGCCCCGCGTCACGCCTTCCGCGCCCAGGTCGGCCACCAGCCGCTCCAGCGTGGCCGGGTCCCAGTCGAACAGGCGCAGCGTCGCGCGGGCCGGCGCGGCCCCGACGTTCTGGAGATACTGGCGCAGCAAGCCCCGCTGCGCCTCGCGCCGGCCAATGCCCCGCGCCTGGGCCGGAATGTCCGGATAGACGTGGGGCAGGACATCGTAGACATAGCTGTAGCCCCAGCGGTTCGAGTCCGAGATGCCCACCTTGACGATCTTCATGCTGCGTTGGAGTTGGGCAATGGCGCGGTCGAAGCGGGCGACGTGGGCCTTGCCCTCCAGCCCGGACACCCGGCGCAGGATGCCGGTCGAGGCGGCCTGGCCGTACTCAAGCAGCGCCTCGTAGACCTTCTTCGCCTCGATGGACAGCGTGCCGGCCTCGTACTCGGCTAGGTAGTCGTGGGGGTCGCCGTAGTTCTCGGTCAGGGCGTAGAACAGCGGGGCGCGGTCGAGGGCGACGAGCATGGGCTTGCCGCGCAGGAGCTTGGCGTAAAAGACGCGGCGCTGGGTGGGCAGGCTGTCCTTCCAGTCCCAGACACGGCCCAGGTCGGCGTCGTGGTGGTGCGTCGGGACCGGGCGCACCGTCCCGCACACGGCCTGCCAGAGGGACGGCATCTCGAAGTCGGGCATGGGGAACAGGAAGGCAAAGCCGACGCCCTCCAGCCAGCGCACAGCGTCGTCGGGCGTGCGGAGGCGGAGGCGGCCGCTGCGGTGATAGACCTGGTCACGGTAGGTCTGGACGTGGGACAGGGTCAGGACAGGGGCAGAAGATAGCATAGGGCAGCGTATTGGGCGGGTTGGAGCCTTTGGTATATCATTTGCTGTGAGTCTATCCATAGTATAGCTAGTCTAAAGCGCCGGAGGAAATGTGCTGAGATTTACCAAGTGGCTGATATTGACCTCAACCCTCGTGTTGAGCCTGCTCTTGAGCGGGTGTGGGCTGCTGGACCAGTTCCGCCCGCTCCCGCCGACCGCCACGCCCGCCCCCACCCGCACGCCCATCCCCCTACCGACCGCGACCCCGACGCCTCGCCCACCCACCGCCACCGCTGTGCCGCCGGCGGCGCCCACGGCTCGCCCGGCCCAGCCCACACAGGCCGCCGCCCCCGGGTTGCCACGCGTGAGCAACTTTACGGCCCGCTTTACCGGCCGCGCCATCGAGGGGGGCTTCAACGTCGGCAATGAGGCCGTGACGTATATCTATCGCATTCAACGTCTGGATGTGGTGAACAAGCGGCTCCAGGCGACGGGAACGCTGGAGTACCAGCGGGCAGGCGGCCAACGGGGGAGTGTGCCGGGCTTGACCGCCCAGATTCTGACCGAGGGGGACGCGTGTGAGCGGGTCACCTTCGATACCCAGCCGGTAACGCTGCCGGAGTTTGGCGTGACGCTGCCCGCCCAGTCCGAGACCATCAACCTGGCGGATGTGGAGGGCGGGGCGAACCCGGCCATCAGCGCGATGTGCGCGCTGGCGCGCACCGTCCAGACCAACCCCAACAACCCGATTGTGGGCTTCCTGCTCAGTCAGGTCAATCGCCAGTTGGAAAGCCAGTAAGACT
>CAZFUK010000469.1:0-4619 GCA_964522005.1 uncultured Anaerolineales bacterium
GATTGACGATTGACGATTGACGATTGACGATTGACGATTGACGATTGACGATTGACGATTGAGGCCTAAGAGTTTCAATCATCAATCTTCAATCTTTAGTCATTGGTCATTGGTCATAACGCTGTTCCGCACACGCGACAGGTGTACGGGCCGTCGCCGGCCGGGGCGCCAGCGAACCACAGGTCGCACTGGGGGCAGTGGTAGGCCAGGGGGCGGACGAGGGCCGCGTCGGCGGGGGCGGCGGGGGGGCGGCGGAGGGCTTCGCGGAGGATGGCACGGTCGCGAGCGCCGACAACATGGGCGTGGCGCACCTCGGCCCCATCCAGGGCCAGGGCCAGGGCCAGCCCTTCGACCACGTGGTGGCGGTCGGTCAGGTTGTCGAAGACGTTGTCGGCGATGGTCAGGTCTACCGTCTGGTCGGGGGCGGCGAGGGGGCTGGCGGTCAGGCTGACGGTGTCGCCGCCAAAGAACCCGCCGTAGTTATGCACCTCGCGCACGAGGTAGACGGGCAGGCCGTCTGGCTCAGCCATCGGTGTCGTCCTCGTCGTCGTCGGCCAGGACCGCCCGCGCCTTCTCCTCTAACGCGGCGGGGACCAGGACGTCTACCTGGGCCAGCCGGCCGATGGTCAGGCCGTAGGCGGCGCCCAGGGTCTCGCCGCGCTGCCAGGAGGGGATGCCCTCGGCCTGGAGGCGGGAGGCGACAACCTGGGCTTCCCAGGAGTTGGCGGCGGTGTAGACGACGACGGGTTCGCGGTCGGGGCCGCGCCCGCCACGGGCCAGGGTGATGTTGCGGAGGCGGCCAAAGGCGCGCCAGGGGAGGGCTAGTGTGCTCATACCCCAAATTGTAATCACGGCGGGCCGAAATGGAGAATGCGGGGGGCGAGTTTGAAGCGCAAGATTCGGATAGATTTCCGGGCGCACTTGCCGTATGATTGGGGTAGTCACAGTCCCGCAGAGCGACGGAGGATGACAATGAACGACGAGCAACGCTGGCAGGTGTTTATGGCGCGTGACGCAGCCTACGATGGGCAGTTTGTGGTGGCGGTGCGCTCGACGGGCATCTACTGCCGCCCCTCCTGTCCAGCGCGGCGGCCCCGCCGCGAGAATGCCGTCTTCTACCCGGCCCCCGTGGAAGCGGAGACAGCGGGCTATCGTCCCTGCCGCCGCTGCCATCCGAAGCAGCAGGGGAGCGCGGTCCCGGCCTGGGTGGCCGACGCGTGTCGCCTCATCGAGGCCGCCGCCGAGCCGCCGAGTCTGGCCGAACTGGCCGACCAGGTGGGACTGAGCCAGGGGCACGTGCAGCGCGTGTTCAAGCGGGTCATGGGCGTCTCGCCGCGTCAGTACGGCGAGGCCTATCGGTTGGGACGGGTGAAGGCGAGTTTGAAACAGGAGGACACCGTGGGCCGGGCGTTGTATGAAGCGGGGTATGGGTCGAGCAGCCGTTTCTACGAGAACGGGGCCGGTCGGCTGGGCATGGCGCCGACGGTCTACCGCCGAGGAGGCACGGGGATGAGGATTGGCTATACGCTGGTGGACAGCCCGCTAGGGCGGCTGATGGTGGCGGCGACGGAGCGCGGGGTGTGCTTCGTCAGCCTGGGCGACTCGGACGAGGCGCTCGAAGCGGCCCTGCGGGGCGATTACCACGCAGCGGAACTGGTGCGCGACGACGAGGGGCTGGGCGAGACGGTGCAGACCCTCCTGGCCTTCCTGGCAGGGAGCCGACCGGGGCTGGACCTGCCGCTGGACATCCAGGGCACGGCCTTCCAGTGGCGCGTCTGGGAGGCGTTGCGCGCCATCCCCTACGGCGAGACACGCACCTACGCCCAACTGGCCGAGGCCATCCACGAGCCAAAGGCGGCGCGCGCCGTCGGCCACGCCTGCGCCACCAACCCGGTGTCGCTGGTCATTCCGTGCCACCGCGCCGTGCGCACCGACGGGACGCTGGGCGGCTACCGCTGGGGCTTGAGCCGCAAGGAGGCGCTGCTGGCCCGCGAGAAAGCGGGGAGGGGTTAGCGGACGAGGACGCCGAGCCAGGCGGCGACAAAGACGATGACGCTGATGTAGCCGTTGACGTTGAAGAAGGCGATGTCGAGCCGTGAGAGGTCGGAGGGGTGGACGAGGCTGTTCTCGTAGGCCAGGAGGCCGGCCGCCAGCAGCCACCCCAGCCAGTACGGCCAGCCGAGGCCGAGCAGCACGCCGACCGCCGCCAGCAAGAGCACTGTCAGGACGTGGTTGAGACGCGCCAGGGTAAGGGCCGCCGCGACGCCAAAGCGGGCCGGGACCGAGTGCAGCCCGTGGGCGCGGTCGAACGCCACGTCCTGACAGGCGTAGATGAGGTCGAAGCCGGCGATCCAGCACGTCACCGCCCCCCAGAGCAGCCAGGCCGGCAGGTCGAGGCTGCCCGTGACGGCGGCCCAGGCGCCGGCTGCCGCCGCGCCATCGGTCACGCCGAGGACCCAGTGGGACAGCCAGGTGAAGCGTTTGGTGTAGCTGTAGCCGACGAGAAAGAGGAAGGCCAGCGGGGCCAGCCGCAGGACGAACGGGTTGAGGAGATAGGCGCTCTCAAAGAACACGGCGGTCGCCACGAGGGCGATGACCCACACCAGGCCGGGCGAGAGCAGGCCGCGCGGCAGGGCGCGGTTGGCGGTGCGGGGGTTGCGCGCGTCTACGGCGCGGTCGGCGACGCGGTTGACGGCCATCGCCAGCGTCCGTCCGCTGACCATGGCGACGGTAATCCAGAGGCAGGCCCACCAGCCCGGCCAGCCGCCCGCCGCCAGGACCATGCCGACGTAGGCGAACGGCAGCGCGAAGACCGTGTGCTCGAACTTAATCATCTCCAGGAAGACGTGGAGACGGTTAGGGCGCGTGGAAGTGTTTGCCATAGTCATGAGGAGCGGCGGCGGGCCAGGGTCCAGACCACGTAGACGACGACAATGCCGACCCAGACCAGGGCGCGGGTCAGGCTGCCCTCCGGTGTTTCTCCGAAGACTCCCAGGTTGAGATAGTAGATCATCAGGCCCGTGCCGATAAGGGCCAGCACAATCAGCAGACCGCGTGGCGCGTTCATGGCCGTGCCCCCGGCTGGAAGACGAGCGCCGTCCAGTCCTTTTCCTGGCGCGTCTGGACCAGGCGCATCCCGCGCGCCGCGAAGCCCAGCGCCACCTCGTCCACCCGCGTGTCGAGGATGCCCGACAGGACGAGCCGTCCGTCGGGCGCGGTACACTCGGCCAGGGCGTCGGCCATGTCGAGCAGGATATGGGGCAGGATGTTGGCGACGACCAGGTCCCACGTCCCCAGGTCGGCCGGCGAGGCGGCTTCGACCACGCGCACCTGGTCGCCCACGCTGTTACGCTCTAAGTTCTCCCGCGCCGCCTGGACCGCGACCGGGTCTATCTCCGTTCCCAGCACTTCCCCTGCCCCCAGCCGGACCGCCGCGATGGCGAGGATGCCGGACCCCGTGCCCACATCGAGCACACGCTGCCCCGGCCGGACCAGGTCTTCCAGGACTTGCGCGCATAGGCGGGTGGTGGGGTGCAGGCCGGTGCCAAAGGCCATGCCCGGCTCCAGCCGAATCACCAGGTCGTCAGGCTGGGCGGTGTACTCTTCCCAGTGGGGCACGATGACCAGCCGCTGTCCCAGGCGCAGCGTGTGGTAGTCCCTCTGCCAGGCGGTGGCCCAGTCGGCTTCGGACATGGTCTGGACGGTCGGCTCCGGCATGGGGTAGATGAGGCGCAACCGCCACAGGTCGTCCTGGAGCGCGTCGAGGCGGGCCTGGCCCTCGTCCACGGGCAGATAGCACTTCACCCGCGTTTCGGGGTGCGGGGTATACTCGCGGTCCGACTCGCCAGGCAGGAGCGTTGTTTCGACCACGACGCCGCCGGGCTGCACGTAGCGCGACATCACTTCGCTGACCGCCTCGGCGGCCTCACCATCCACCAGCACCGAGATTTCCCAGAGTTTCATCAGTAGTCGGTAGTCAGTAGTCAGTAGTCAGTAGTCGGTTGTCGGTAGTCGGTCGTCAGTAGTTGGAAAGGAGAAGGCGGAAGGCAGCAGACAGTCTTCAATCTTTCGTCCTCCGTCCTCCGTCCTCCGTCATACTCCGAGGGCGTCGCGCAGCTTGTCGAAGAAGCCCTTCTCCTGCTGTGGCGTGATCTGGGTGTGGCCGCCCAGCGTCTTGCCGAGTTGCTGGAACAGGGCGCGCTGCTCGTCCGTCAGCTTGCGCGGCACCTCCACGACCATGCTGATGACCTGGTCGCCGCGTCCCTGCCGCCGCAGGATGGGAATGCCCTTGCCGCGCAGCCGCATTGTCTCGCCCGTCTGCGTACCGGCCGGGATGGTCAGCTTCTCCTCGCCGTCGAGCGTCGGAATCGCCACTTCGTCACCCAGCGCGGCCTGGGCCACGTTGATTTTTAGCTCCATGATGACGTCTTCGCCCTGGCGCCGGAAGAAGGAGTGGGGCTGGACGTGGAGTTGGACATAGAGGTGGCCGGGTGGTCCGCCACGGGCGCCCGGTTCGCCCTCGTTAGCCAGGCGAATCTGCATGCCGTCGTCCACGCCAGCCGGCACTTCAACCACCAGCGTCTTGACCGTCTGAACCCGCTTGAAGCCGCGACACTCGG
>CAZFUK010000470.1:0-4610 GCA_964522005.1 uncultured Anaerolineales bacterium
CCGGCTCAACGGGGTCGGCGGCCACGTCGAGCGCGGCGAAGACGTACTCAGCTCGGCGTGGCGCGAGCTGCGCGAGGAGACGGGGCTGACCGAGGTCGAGGACCTGCGCCTGGCGGCGGTGATTAACGCCGCGCTAGGCGAGGGTCCCAACGGCATCCTGCTCTTCGTGTTCACCGCGCGGGCGACCGGCCGTGAAGTGGTCGCGTCCGACGAGGGCACGCTGGAGTGGATTGACGCCGCCGACCTGCACGCCCAGCCCGTCATCCCCGACCTGCGCCTGCTGCTGCCCCGCCTCCTCGACCGGCCCCTCGACGCGCCTCCCCTGTTCGGCCACTACTGGATCAACGAGGAGGGCGTCCTCACCGTCCAGTTCGCGGGCGAGCCGCCCGCCCAGACCGATTTCCCGACCACCTCTTAACCCTGGCGCAGCGTCGCGCCATCGGTACCAACGAAAGGACACGCCCATGGAGCACGATACCATCCACGCCCTCGCCCATGACCTGGCGCCCGCCGCCCGCATCGAAGGCGGAGCGCTCCACATCGTGGATGAGGCCAAACTCCGTCAGGCCATGGACTGGCTCATCCGCGACGCCGTCTTCGGCGCCGGCCCGGTCCAGGCCCTCGCCCGCTGGACCATCTGGGAGGCCGGTCAGGCCCTCGGTGCGGTCCCGGCGTCCATCAACGACTTCTACATGGCGCGCGGCAAGGGCGCCTACAGCGGCCTGACCGTGCCCGCCATGAACATCCGTGGCCTGGCCTACGACACCATGCGCGCCGCCTTCCGCGCGGCCCTGGCCCGCGATGTCGGCGCCATGATCTTCGAGATTGCCCGCTCCGAGATGGGCTACTGCTACCTGCGCCCGGCCGAGTACACCTCCAACGCGGTCGCCGCCGCCCTGCGCGAGGGCTACGCCGGCCCGCTGTTCATCCAGGGCGACCACTTCCAGTTGAGCCTCAAAGCGTACGCCAAGGACGCGGCCAAGGAGATGCAGGCGGTCAAGGACCTGATTGACGAGGCTCTCGACGCCGGCTTCTTCAACATTGACATCGACTCCTCGACGCTGGTGGACATCAACCGCGCCACGTACCCGGAGCAGCAGGAGCAGAACTACCTGCTGTGCGCCGAGTTGTCGGCCTATGTCCGCGCTCGCGAGCCGCAGGGGATTACGGTATCGTTGGGTGGGGAGATTGGCGAGGTCGGCGGCCACAACTCCAACGTCCAGGAGTTGCGCGCCTTCATGGACGGCTACAACCGCGAAATGGCGCAGAGAGCGCCTGGCGCGCCGGGCATCTCCAAGATCAGCATCCAGACCGGCACGAGCCACGGCGGGGTTGTCCTGGCCGACGGCTCGCTGGCCCAGGTTAAGATTGACTTTGATGTGCTGCGGGAGCTATCCAACATCGCGCGCGAGGAGTACGGCATGGCGGGGGCGGTCCAGCACGGCGCGTCCACCCTGCCGCCGGAGATGTTCCGCAAGTTCGCCGAGGGGGGCGCGTGTGAGGTCCACCTGGCGACGGGCTTCCAGATGACTGTGTTCAACCACCCGGCGCTGCCGCCCGTCATGATGCAGAAGACGCGCGACTACCTGAACGCCAACCTGAGCAACGAGCGCGGCCCGAAGGACTCCGACGAGCAGTTCTTCCACAAGACGAGCAAGAAGGCGTGGGGCGCTCTGAAGCGCGACTGGTGGGACCTGCCCCGCTCGGCCCTCGACCCCATCAGCGACGCGCTCGAAGCGCAATTTGCCTTCCTGTTCGAGCAGTTGAACGTGGTCAACACGCGCGACCTGGTCGCGCAGCACACGCGCCTCGTCCCAATCCACAAGCCCCTGCCCGCGAGCGACGCCGAGCTGGCCGAAGTCGTTGAGACGGCGACCGACCTGGCCGACTAGCGATCTACAGCGAGAGGAGGCGCCGCCTGGCTGCCTCCTCTCGCCTCTCTCACCGCTCTACCCTCGACTGCCTATTCCATCCCATACGGCCGCTGCCAGCGTCCGGGCAGGTCGGTCAACTCGGCGGCGGCGCAGCCGTCTGGCGTGGTGACGGTGACGGTCGCGCCCGCCACGGCGCACGAGACGCGCACATAGCCGAGGCCCACGGCCCCGTCGGGCGCGGGGGCGGCGCTGGTCAGGACGCCGACGGCCCGCCCATCCAGTTCCAAAGCGGTCCCAGGCGCGGCGTGGACGGCCGGCTGGTGGAAGCGCAGCCCCATGAGGTGCTGCTTGAGCTTCTGGTAGGTGTCCAGGCGGGCGATGACCTCCTGGCCGATGTAGCAGCCCTTGGTGAAGCTGACCGCGCTGAGCAGGCCGGCTTCGAGCGGGTTGTAGGCGTCGGTGATTTCGTGCCCGTATTCAGGCCAGCCGGCCTCGATGCGCAGCCGGTCGTAGGCCGTGTAGCCGATGGGCGCCGCGCCCGCCGCTGTCAGCCGCGCCCACAAGTCGGGCACGCGGTCCGGCTCGACCATCAGGTTGAGCGCCTGGCCGGCCAGCGGGTCGGCCCCGGCGACCAGCGTCTCGGCCTCAGGGACGGGCATGAACTGGTAGCGGCGCGGAAACTCCTCGTCCAGGAACTCGGTCTCCGCCTCGCCCAGCACCGCTCGCACGACCGCCACGGCCTGCGGCCCGTAGACCGTCAGCATGCCCGTGTCCGCCGTCAGGTCGGCCACGGCGACCTTGTCCCGGAAGAAAATATACTGGCGCAGCCAGCCCGCCAGCCGCTTGTGCGCGCCCAGGCTCCCCACCAGCAGCGTCTCCTCTTCCCAGCCATAGGCCAGCGCGCGCTCGAGCATGCGGCCACGCGCGTCGGGGAAGACCGTCGGCTTGCCCAGGCCCAGCGGCAACTGGCTGAAGTCGTTGGTAGACATGCGCTGGAGGAAGGGCAGGCGGTCCGCGCCCGTCAACTGCACCCGCCCCCACGCGCCTCGGTCCATCACCCCAGCGCCGGTCCGCACCGCCGCCACCTCGGCCTCGACATCGCCGTAGTCGGCCACCAGGCTCTGCCCGTTGATTGTCACATATCGCTCTGTTTGTGCTATCATCGCCTTAGCCATCCATTCCAGCACAGCCCCACTCGCCCCCCTGTCGCCTGACTCTTTTGATGTCGCAGTAGAGTGGAGTATTACTCAGCTACCTCAGTGGCGGTGTTTACCATGTCTATATCAACCCCTCCCCCTTGCCCCATCCGACCCGGCCGAGCCGAGGACCGGTCCATCATCCGTCGCCTGATTCGCCAGGAGGGGCTTGACCCCACGAGCCTGAACTGGCGCAACTTCCTGGTGGCCGAGGACCCGGCCGGGCGCGTCATCGGCATCGGGCAGGTCAAGCCCTTGCCGGGGGCGCGAGAGTTGGGCAGCCTCGTGGTCGTGCCGGAGTACCGCCAGCAGGGCGTCGGCGCGGCCCTGATTCACGCCTTGCTGGCCCGCGAGAAGGGGCCTCTGTACTTGCTGTGCGGCAACCACCGCGTCCCCTACTACCAGAAGTTCGGCTTCCGGCCCATCGGCTGGCGCGACGCCCCCTGGGCCATCCGCGCCAAGCTGCTCCCCTCCCTGGCCTTCCGCCTCTTTGGCGTCCGCGTCGTAGCCATGAAACGCTAGCAAGCCTACTCTACGCCGCGTCTACCACCAGGCCCAGGTCGCGGAAGACGCCGAGCAGGTTCTGATAGATGTGCATTTCAGCCAGCTTGCCATCTCGCACCCGGAAGACGGTCGTTCCGGTCCACACGATGCGCTTGCCGGTGGGAGGCAACGGGCGGGCCGAGCGGCGCCGCAACTCGCCCTCATTGACCCCTTCCGCCGTCCAGATGGCTACCACACGGTCGCCTTCGGCAATCAACTCGTGAACAGTGTAGCGCAAGTTCGGGAAGCGGCGGACATTCATGACGACGAAGTCTTTGAGACCCTGCGTGCCCGGCGCTGCATCCGGCGGCGCGGTAGGGTCGGTGAAGTCGGGGGTGACTAGTTCGTCGCCCAGGGCGAGGTTACGCTGGTTCCAGATTTCGTCATAGAAGCGGCTGACGAGGGCCTTATTCTCGGCCAGGGACATCGCTACCTCCTTGTAGATGAGGGAGAACAATCGGGGCTTTCAGTATACACCGGGAATACGTTTGACAAAACGAGCAATTGGACGATATGCGCTCATCCTCTTCATTGATAATTTGAGTTTGACAGACCTACCCCCGGCTCGTATCATAGTCTGTATGGACGAAACAAATCTGTGGTACGATGCCTATACATCCTATCTGCGGTATCAACTAGACCGCCACCCCGCCACCCCTGACTGGCGGCCCGACGTCGTCCTCGACGTGGTCGAGCGGCTCTGGCAGCCCACCGCCGCCCCCCAGTGGGACCGCCTGGTCCAGGGTCTGCACTGGGCGGCTGGGGAGCACGGCCACGTCGAAGAGTTCGCTGTCGCCGTCACCCTGGCGCGCAAACTGGCCGCCGAACACGCCGAGGAGATGAAGCGCTTCGACGGCTGGGAAGAGCCAGAGACCTATATTGACGAAGCGTATGTCAAGCGCCAGAAGGAGTGGGAGCGCACGCGCAAGATGCTCTACGGCGACGAGGACAGCACCTACTTTCATGACCGCTTCCGCTGGGTCAACGGCGGCTAGAA
>CAZFUK010000471.1:0-4604 GCA_964522005.1 uncultured Anaerolineales bacterium
AGCCTTCGCCTTACTCGGCATCACCCGTCCCTGACTTTGAAAGAACCCTGTCGCTCTTAGCGATGCTCTTGACACCCACACACATCTCCTGTATAATCCCTATAGCCTATAGGGTATAGGCGCAGGCGTCGGGCCGAGTTGTCTAAAAATCGGACTTGCGCTACAATGGGCCGCGTGACGCCCGGCAACCTCCGGGTTGCCTCGGCACTGTTGCCAACCTGTTAAGTCAGGCCAGACCCATCTTCCGCGTTGAAGATGGACACCCTCAGATGGGGACTCGAGGAGGAGGCTCACAATGGAAAACGAGAACGGCTCTCGGAAAGTGTCACGCCGCCAGTTCCTCGTGCTGGGCGGGACGGGGCTAGTCACCCTCGTCGCGGCGAGCTGTGGAGGCGGTGCGTCCACCAGCGCGCCGGCCGCGCCGGCGAAGGACGCGGCCAAGGCCCCGGCGAGTGGTGGGGCCGCGGCGCCCACGGCCGGCAACGCTGCGGCGCCCGCGCCGGCCAAGGTGCAGGGGACGGTGGAGTTCATGGCCTGGGGCGAACAGGCCGACGTACCGGCCTGGGACAAGCTGGCCCAGATGTTTGGAGAGAAGAATCCGGGCGTCAAAGTCAACGTTACCTCGGTGGCCGACACTGGCAACAACATGTATCCCAAGTTCCAGACGGCCATCGCGGGCGGCACCCCGCCCAACCTGGCCGGCTTCCAGGGCTGGGAGTGGCAGGTCTACGCCGACAAGGGCATCCTCGCCCCGGTGGATGACTACATCAGCCGGGACAAGTTCACCTGGGCCTACCCGGCCGAGTTCACCACGGTCGAGCAGAGCTGCCGCCGCAAGGGCAAGACCTATCTCGTGCCGACGCAGGTGGCGACGATGGTCATGTTCTACTCCAAGAAGGTCTTCGACGACGCGGGCATGAAGTACCCCACCGACGACTGGACCTTTGACGAGTTCATGGAGATGACGAAGAAGCTGACCAACACCGGCGGGGCCACCAAGCGCTTCGGCTTCCAGCCCAACGGCAGCTGGTTCCGCGACATCGGCTTCATCGTGCTGACGGGCAAGCGCGAGTTTGACAACATCATTGACCCTAAGAAGGCCCAGTTCAACCAGCCCGAAATCGTCAAGATGGTGCAGACCATCGCCTCGGACGTTATCTACACCCTCAAAGTCGCGCCCTCGGCGTCCGACACCCAGGGCGGCGCGAACTCCCTCACGACGGGCAACTGCGCCCTCAAGTACGAAGGTCCGTGGTTCTTCCCGCAGCTCAACTCGCCCGATCTCCGCTCGCAGAAGAAGGAAATCCCCTTCGATGTGGTCATGATGCCCAAGGGCGCCGACGCCAAGCGCACCCATCGCGGCTGGTCGGAGGGTGTGATTCTGCCCAAGTCCAACAACCAGGACGCGGCGTGGGCCTTCGCCAGCTACATGGCCGGCGAAGAGGGTAACAAGACCTACTCCGAGATTTCGGGCCGCATCCCCAACAACCCCAAGCTCGTCGAGAGCTTCTGGCTGCCGACCATCAAGGACCGCTTCGGCGTCACCAACGGCAAGGCGTTCCTCGAAGCCCTCAAGAGCACCCAGATTGACGTCGTCAGCGGTGTGCCGCGCAGCAAGATGTGGAGCGAGGTCGTCAAGCCGGTGGGCTATGATCCCATTATCGCGGGCAGCAAGAAGGCCGAAGAGGTGCTGCCCGAGGTGGACAAGAAGCTCAACGCCCTCCTGGACGACTACTGGAAGAGCAACCCGTAACTCTTGACGGAGGACGGAAGACGAAGGACGGAAGACCCATAAGGCTAACCTGTGGTCAATCGTCCTTCGTTGCTCCACCAAGGTCCGCTCTCCTCCGCCCCTTCCGTCCTCCGTCGTCCTCCGTCCCCAAGGAGAACAGTATGGCCATCGCCATCAAACCGCCTCGCTTGCAGCGGCCCCGCCCCCAGGAATGGCGTGAGTGGGTGGAAGGCTACCTCTTCGCGTCGCCCTTCATCATCGGCTTCCTTGTCTTCGTCGCCTACCCGATGGCCTACTCCCTCTGGCTCGCCTTCCAGCGCTGGGACGGCATCCCGGTGACCCCGGCCCGCTTTATTGGTCTGGCTAACTTCCAGAAAGCCCTGACCAACGAGACGGCCGTCCTCAGCCTCTACAACACGGCGTACTACACCTTCATCGCCGTCCCCTTCCAGTTGATTATCTCCTTCGCCCTGGCCCTGGCCCTGACCCAGAATATGCGCTTCCGCGACCTGTACCGCGCCGGCTTCTACATGCCTATTATCGTGCCGGCCGTCGCCAGCGCCATGGTCTGGCAGCGCGTCTTCCACCAGGACTACGGCATCCTCAACGAGGCGCTCGGCTGGTTCGGCATCTCGTCGCAGAAGTGGCTGTTCGAGCCAAGCCTCGCCAAACCCGCGTTTATCTTTATGTCGTTCTGGATGATTGGCCGTCAGATGGTCATCTTCATCGCCGGCCTGGGCAACATCCCCCAGACCCTGCTCGAAGCGGCCAGCCTGGACGGGGCGAACACCTGGCAAAAGCTGCGCCACGTGACCATCCCGCTCATGACGCCGCTCATCTTCTACAACATGGTCATCGCCATCGTCAACTCGTTCCAGATTTTCATCCCGGCCAAGATTATGACCGACGGCGGCCCCCAAAACGCCACGCTGTTTATGGTGCTCAATATCTACCGCCAGGGCTTCCAGTCGTTTGACCTGGGCTATGCCGCCGCCCTGGCCTGGGAGCTGTTCGTCATCGTCATCGGCTTTACCATCGCCCAGTTCTACCTGTCCAATCGCTGGGTGTACTACGAAGTGGAGAAGTAAGGAGACGTCATGGCTGCCCCACAAGCGCTCCCCACTCGCGCCTCGTCCGTGCGTGCCCCTGGGCTGAAGAAGCTGCTGGGCCGGCTCTGGCTGCCCGTGTTGCAGATTCTCATGACCCTCCTGCTCATCTCCTTTCTCGCGCCCACCTTCTGGATGCTGTCGTCGTCGCTCAAAGTCTCAACCGAAATCTTCGCCCACCCCATTGTCTGGGTTCCCAAAGACCCGCAATGGAGTAACTACGTCCGCGTCTTTCAGATTCAGCCCATGGCGCGCTTCATCCTGAACACGCTGGTCGTCACCTTCTGGGCGGTGCTCGGCACGGTCGTCTCGTCGGTGCTGGTCGCCTACGCCTTCTCGCGGCTGCGCTGGCCCGGCCGCGACTTCTGGTTCGCGCTGCTCCTGACAACCATGATGCTGCCGGAGATCATCACCCTGATTCCCCGCTTCATCATGTTCAAGAACTTCGGCTGGATCAACACCTTCCTGCCGCTGACCGTGCCCTACTGGTTCGCCACGACGCCGCTCTATGTCTTCCTCATCCGCCAGTTCTTCAGCGGCCTGCCCTTCGAGTTGGAGGAGGCGGCGCGTATTGACGGCGCGAACCGGCTGCAAGTCCTGACCCGCGTGCTGCTGCCCCTGTCCGGCCCGGTCCTGGCGACGGTGACCATCTTCGCCGTGCTCCAGCACTACAACGACTTCATGAACCCGCTCATCTTCATCAACAGCCGCGACAACTGGACACTGGCGCTGGGCATGACCACCTTCAACGACCCCAACGACCCCAAGTGGGAACTCGCCTTCGCCGCCGGCACGGTCATGGTCGCGCCCATCCTGGCCCTGTTCTTGATCGCCCAACGCTACTTTGTCCAGGGCATCGCGCTGACCGGCTTCGGGGGCCGCTAGCATGACCACGCAGCTCGGTGTCCAGACCCGGCCCTGGGGGCCAGACATGAACCGCCAGCGGCTGGGCGATGTCCTGGCCGACGTGGCGCAGGCGGGCTACGCCGGCTTTGAGATTGGCGCGCAGCACCTCGACCTGGCCCGGCCCGCCGCCCTGCGCGACCTGGCGGCCGGCCACGGCCTGGCCGTCGTCGGTATCCACGTCGGCGGCGACCTGACCCAGACCGAGTGGTCGGCGGAGCAAATCGAACCGCTCCGGCGCGCCGCCGAGTACGCCGCCCAGGTCGGCGCCCCCTTCCTGCCCTTCAGCGGCCGGCCCAAGCCGGGCAAGACGGCCGACGACTTCCAGCGCGGCGCGGACATGCTCAACCGCGTCGGCCAGATCGCGGCCGAGCACGGCCGCCGCCTGTGCTACCATAACCACAACTGGGAAATTGCCGACGACTGCGCCGAACTGACCTACCTGGTCGCCCATACCGACCCCGGCCTGGTCTCCCTCTGCCTGGACGTGGCCTGGGTCCTGCGCGGCGGCGGGGCGCCGGCCGACGTCGTGGGCCGCTTCGCCGCCCGCATCGGCTACCTGCACGTCAAGGACACGCAGGGCGACGAGTGGCTCGAAGTAGGCCAGGGCGCGATGGACTTCGACCACCTGCTGCCGGTCCTCCAGGCGCTCAACCTCCCCTGGTGGGTCGTGGAGCAGGACGAGACGCGCCGCGCCCCCGTCGAGAGCAGCCGCATGAGCCGCGAGTACCTGCGTCGGCACGGCCTATAACGAACCGCCGCCGAGGACGCCGAGGACGCGGAGGGTTTGCATGTAGTCCTCCGCGCCCTCGGCCTCTGATTGAGGCTGTCATGCTGAGCCGACGGCGAAGCATCTCACGTTG
>CAZFUK010000472.1:0-4597 GCA_964522005.1 uncultured Anaerolineales bacterium
CAAGATTGACAAGGTCGCCGCTCCCAACGACACGACCTTTGTCATGACCTACAAGGCCGGCGAAACCGACTCGCTCTATTTCGCCAACTACTTCTCGCCCCTGCCTGAGCACCGCCTGAAAGGCAAGACGCCCGAAGCTCTCCAGAAGGACGCGGACTATACGCGCATGGCCTGTGGCTGGGGACCGTACATGGTCAAGGAGTGGGTAGCGGGCGACCGCATCGTGCTCCAGGCCAACCCCAACTACTACAAGGCGGGCTTTCCGAAGGTCAAGAACCTGATCTTCCGCATCATCCCCGACACGAACCAGTTGCTGGCGCAGTTGGCGTCGGGTGACATTGACTTCGCCACGTCGGACGCGCTCCAGGCGACGCAGGCCGCGCTCTACGACCAGTTCCAGAAGCAGGGCCTGATGAAGATCTATGAGATTTCGTCAGCGACCTGGGAACACATGGACTTCAACACCCTTTCCCGCACGAACAAGGATTCGAAGGAGCGCAAGACGCCTCACCCCATCCTGGGTGACAAGGCGGTGCGCCAGGCCATCGCCATGTGCATTGATCGGCAGGCCATCGTCAACAACCTGTACGCGGGCAAGTCCACGGTCATGAACACCATGATCCCCAAGGAGCACTGGGCGTACGCGGGCGACGCCAACGTCAAGGTCTACAAGTACGACGAGGCGGCGGCCAACAAGATGCTCGACGAGGCGGGCTGGGCGATGGGGGCGGACAAGATCCGCGCCAAGGGCGGGACCAAGATGCAGTTGAACCTGCGCTCGACGTCGGGCAATGTGCTGCGCGAGCGGAGCACGCAGCTGATCAAGGCCCAACTCGCCAAGTGTGGCATTGACGCGACCATTGAATTGGTCCCCTCCACCGTGTGGTTCGGTGAGGACACGGGCCTCCAGGTGGGCGACTTTGAGCTAGGCATCTTCGCCTGGGTAGGCCAGGCCGATCCGGGCGGCGACACCCTCTACGCCTGCGACCAGGTTCCGACGCCCCAGAACAACTGGGAAGGCCAGAACTACATGGGCTGGTGCAACGAGGCCGCCAGCAAGGCCATCCTCGCGGCCAACTCTGAACTCAAGCGCGACGACCGCAAGAAGAACTACGCGATTGTCCAGAAGGAGTTCACCGAGGACATGATCAGCCTGCCGCTGTTCCAGCGCCTGGAGATCTACGGCTCGACGCCGAAGCTGAAGAACGTCAAGCCCAACGCCACCGAGTACTCCACCTGGAACGTGGCGGAGTGGGAGAAGGGTTGATGAGTTGACGGAGGACGGGGGACGGAGGACGGAAGAACCCCTCCCCTGCCCCCTCCCCTAAGAAGGGAGGGGAGTTGTAGCCCCCTTCCCTCCTGGGGAGGGGGGTAAGGGGGGTAGGTCTTCATCCGCCTACCGCCTTCTGCCTACCGCCTTCCGTCCTCCGTCGTTCGTCATCCGTCCTCTGGTCCCCCCTGGCCCCGCCGCGCCCTCGACGAGGCCAGGGGAGGCCGTGGGCCAGCCGCATCGCAGGTGGTTAGCCTGACGCGCCTGGCTCTGCGATGTATATGCGGGCGAGACCGCTTTGGTTCGGGATGTTTGCGCATGGTGTAGGGGCGCGGTAACCGCGCCCATCGGGCGGGGAGACCCCGCCCCTACCACCGTTGTGGGCGGATTGGCGCGGCAACACCCAACAGGAGGGGGCATGGGAACCTACCTGGTCCGACGTTTCTTGCAATTGGGGCTTGTCATTCTCCTGGCGACGATGGTCATCTACGCCCTGCTGAACGCCGTCCCCGGCGGGCCGCTCTCCGGCGCGCGCCAGGAGTTGATCAACACGCGCGGCGCGACGGGCGCCCAGGTGGCGTCGGACATGGCGCGGCTCCAGCGCGACTTCGACCTGGACCTGCCTGTCTGGCAGAGCTACCTGCGCTGGCTCGTCGGTTGGCCCAAGCTGGCCGACCGCCCCAATCGCGGTGGCATCCTGTTTGGCGACCTGGGCGACTCGTGGCAGGTGGCGCGCGGGCAGAAGGTGGTTGACCTGATTAGGAGCCGCCTCGGCAACACCCTCCTCCTGATGTCCACGGCGACCATCCTGTCCCTCTTGGTCGCCATTCCCATCGGCATCAACGCCGCCGTGCGCCAGTACTCGGTCTTCGACTACCTGGCAACGACGGGCGCGTTTTTTGGCACGGCCATGCCGGTCTTCTGGTTCGGCATGATGATGATTATGATTTTCGCCTACTACTTCAAACAGTTAGGCTGGTTCTATTTACCCACCGGGAACGCCGTGGCGTTAAGACCGTACGACGTGCCCTTCCTGGGCACGATCGTGCCCGAAACCATTCTGGATCGGGCGCTGCACCTGGTGTTGCCTACCATTGTCCTGAGCCTGCTCTACATGGCGGGCTGGAGCCGCTACACGCGCACCTCGATGCTCGAAGTCCTGCGCCAGGACTACGTGCGCACGGCGCGCGCCAAGGGCCTGGTCGAGCGGCTGGTCATCTCCAAGCACGCCCTGCGCAACGCCCTCATCCCCCTGGTCACGATTATCGCGCTTCAGATACCCGGCCTGTTCGGAGGGGCCATCCTCACCGAAACGGTCTTCAACTGGCCGGGCATGGGCCGCCTGTATATCAGCGGCCTCAACGCCGGCGACTGGCCGCTGGTCATGTCGCTGCTCTTTATTACCGCCGTGCTCACGGTCATCTCCAACCTGCTGGCCGATGTGATGTACACCTTTGTGGACCCGCGTATCCGCTTGAGCTAATCCAGGGGGGCGCATGGCGACTTATTCCCCGACCGCCGAAGAACTCTTAACGACCAAGCAGGAAAGCCAACTCCACGTCATCTGGCGGCGTTTTCTGCGCCACAAGATGGCCGTGCTGGGGCTGTTCATCGTCCTGGGCCTGCTTCTCATGGGCGCCTTCTCGGGTTACCTCACGCCCTACGAGCGCGACGAGCCGACGGCGGACATCAACCTGTCGCCCAGCGGGTTGCACTGGCTCGGTACCGACGAGCTAGGCCGCGACATGTTCACGCGCATCGCCTTCGCTGCGCGGATCTCGCTGACCGTCGGCTTTACCGTCACGTTCCTGACAACCCTTATCGGCATGACCATCGGCTCGGTGTCGGGCTACTTTGGCGGCTGGGTGGACAACCTGGCGATGCGCCTGGTGGACTTCATGCTCACCATCCCTAGCCTGCCGCTGCTGCTGGTCATGTCCAAGATTCTGTCGTCCGGCGGCTTCATCATCCAGTTCCCCGAGCCGGTGCTGCGCTTCTTTGGCTGGGTCATGGCCGTGTCGGACGTCAAGTCCATCCAGCAGGTGCTGTATATCATTCTCATCCTGGCCCTGCTCGGCTGGACGAGTGAGGCCCGCCTCATTCGCGGCGTCATCCTCTCGCTGCGCGAGCAGACCTTCACCGAGGCGTCGCGTGCGCTGGGCGTGTCGCACACGCGCATCATCACGCGCCACATGATACCCAACGCCCTCGCCCCGCTGATTGTGGCCTCGACGCTGTCCGTCGGCGGCGTCATCGTCAGCGAGGCGGCGCTGAGCTTCCTGGGCTTCGGCATCCAGCCGCCCATCCCGACCTGGGGCAACCTGCTCCAGAATGCCCAGAACGACCTGTGGCTCTACCCGTGGAAAGCCCTCTATCCCGGCCTGTTCATTTTCCTGACGTCCCTGTCGTTCAACTTCCTGGGCGATGGCCTGCGCGACGCCCTGGACCCAAGGTTGAAGATTTGACCGGGGACGGAGGACGGAGGACGGAGAAGCCTTTTCGTCCGTCTTCCGTCTTCCGTCTTCCGTCCTTTGTCCTATGTACTCGGAACCCCTGCCCAAAATCAGCTTGCTGCGCCTCCTCGGCGTCGTCGTGGGGTTTGGCGTGGTGGTGTGGTGGGCCATTGGCGCCTCCGGCCACGGCGACCCGCTGTGGTTCTGGACCCGCTTCGACGAGACGCCGACGTCCATCACCCTTTACTACCGTGGGCGGGTCGTTGAGTTCGCGCCGGGGCAAAAGGGCTTTGCTGAACTGACCCAGGCCTTCAACCAGTCGTTCAGCGGCCGCAACGGCTGGTCCACCCTCGGCGTCTCGCCCGAGTCGGCCACCGACTACCGCCAGCGCGAGGTCGCCCTGGCGGTGCGCTACCCGCGCAAGCTCACCATTCACACCCAGTACCGTTATGGTCCGTATGCCGGCCTGTTCCTCCCCCTGACAGGCCGCCACAGCGAGACCCGCCCGGTCTGGGGATTGGACGGCGAGGACCTGGTCGCCGGCGCCGTCCACCTGGATACCGTCGAGCCTATTGTGAGGGTCTTGCATGAGCTAGGTTACACTCTATAGGTGGAGGCAGAGTGGAAAACGTAGACAACATTCTCGAGATACACAACCTGAAGACCTACTTCTTCACCGAGGATGGCGTGGTCCACGCGGTGGATGGGGTGGACCTGGCGGTGCGGCGCGGCGAGACGCTGGGGGTGGTGGGCGAAAGCGGCTGCGGCAAGAGTGTAACGTTTATGTCCGTGCTGCGGCTGGTCGGCATGCCGGGCCGCGTTGTCGAGGGCAACGTGGTCTTCAACGGCCAGAGCCTGCTGGATCTGCCCGAGA
>CAZFUK010000473.1:0-4597 GCA_964522005.1 uncultured Anaerolineales bacterium
AAAGCGAACCTGGTAGCCCCGGTACTCCAGGTAGCGGCGCATGACGTCGAAGACGACGGACGACATGGCGTGACCGATGTGGGCGTCGTCATAGACGGTGACGCCGCAGACGTACATGCTGACCTCGCCGGCCGTGAGCGGCTCGAAGCGCTCTTTCTGTCGCGTCAGGGTGTTGAAGATGTGCAAGGGCATAAGGCGTAGTCCGTATTTCGTGATGCGTAAAGCGTGATACGTGATGCGTGAAGTGTGACCAGTTAGACGCGGCGAGGGGGCGCGTTCTAACGGTCGGGCGGGAGGGCGTCCACAATGAGTTTGACGGCGACCGGCACGGGCAGGCGGGCGGCGTTGAGGACCAGGTCAAACTGGCTCGAGTCGGTCCAGCCGATGTTGTAGTAGCGGCGCACGTAGTCGGCGCGGGTGCGGTCGCTAGCGCGAATGCGGGCGAGCGCCTCGCGCACGGTGATGTTGTCGCCCTGGGCGAGCGCCTGGATGCGGTACTCAATGGGCGCGACGACCTGGACGCACAGGGCGTCGCCGCGCTCGCGCAGGATGGCGTGGGCGGCGCGGCCAACGATGACGAGGTCGCCGCTGGCGGCCAGGTCGCGGATGACGCGGTCGAGCAGGCGCGCGCTCTCGTCGAGTTCGTACTGCGTGGGCATCTCTGGCAGGAAGCCTTCGTGGGCGACGGGCATCGGCGTGGCGTCGAGGAGGGAGGCGCCCCGCGAGCGCGGGAGCATGGGCATGCTCCGCACGGCGGCGATGAGCCGGTCGGCCAGGCTCAGGGCGGTCGTGCCGTCGAGGTCGGCCAGGGCGACAGGCGAGATGCCCGCCTCCTGGGCAGCGGCGTACAGGGTGGCCTTGGTGACCAGGCGGCCGCCGAGCGCCTGGGCGACGCCTTCCGCGATGGCGTCGCCGGTCGTACCCAACATGCGGGACAGGGTGACGACAGGCATAGCTGCTCCTGATGCGTAACGCGTGATGCGTGATGCCTCAAACAGGTCTTATAGCACGCCTTAGGCTTCATCCTTGAGTTGGCCGTTGGTGGCGGGAGCGGCGAAGATCATGCGGCCCTGGACGGTTTGCAGAACACGGGTCACGGTGACGTCGAGGCTGTTGTTCAGGTAGCGTTTGCCGTTCTCGACGACAATCATGGTGCCGTCGGGGAGGTAGCCGACGCCCTGGCCGACCTCTTTGCCTTCCTGGATGATACGGACCTTGAGACCCTCGCCCGGTAGGACGACGGTCTTGATGGCGTTGGCGAGTTCGTTGATGTTGAGCACCCGCACGCCCTGTAACTCGGCCACCCGGTTGAGGTTGTAGTCGTTGGTGAGGACGGGGCAGGCGAGGCGTTTGCCGAGTTGGACGAGCTTGCTGTCCACGTCGCGGGCGTCGTCCACGTCCATGTCGGTAATCTCGATGGGCACGCGGTCGTTCTTCTGAAGCTTGTTGAGGATGTCCAGGCCGCGCCGCCCTCGGTTGCGCCGCAGGGTGTCGGGCGAGTCGGCGATGTGCTGGAGTTCGTTGAGGACGAAGCGCGGCACGAGCAGCGTGCCGTGGACGAAACCGGTCTGGGCCACGTCGGCGATACGTCCGTCAATGATGACGGAGGTATCGAGGAGAATGTAGTCGCTCTTGCTGTGCCCCGGCCCGCGCCGCGTGGGGAGCAGGGCGGCGATGTCGCGGTGGCGGGTCAGGCCGACGACGATGCCCAGGTAGCCCAGGGCCACGGAGATGACGACGGGCACGATGTTGCCGAGGGAGAAGGGCAGGAACTGGGCGGCGTAGGCCAGGGGCAGCGACAGGAGCAGGCCGACGGCCAGGCCGATGGTGGCGGCGAGCAGGCTCTGGATGGGGACGCGGCTGATCTCGCGCTGGAGGCTGAGCAGCGGCCAGAGCGTCACATGCTCGATGAGGAAGAAGCCGAGCAGGGCGCCGATGACGGCCAGGACATGCCGCAGTTGGAGGTAGGGGACGGGCAGCTGGATATCAATGGACTGGCCGATACCCCAGCCGAAGGCGGCCAGCACCAGCAGACCCAGGATGCGGACGACCCACTTGACGAGGGTGAGGCTCACGATACCTCCCACCCGTCTCTACCCTGGACTGGCCGGTGAGTCGTTCTTGCCGGAAAGATAAAACAGCCGCGCGAGGCGAACGCGCGGTCAGAGGCAGCGCCATCAAGCGAGGGTGGCGGCTAGGGGCTAAGCAAGCGACGGTCAACCCGACCAGGACTGTCAACACCAGGTTCATAGAGGTACGGGATAAGTGCAGATGATGATGGATGATAGGCTAAGTGTAGCACAGTCAAGCGGGGTTGTCAACGTGGGCGGGAGCGGGCGGGCGGGCCGGCTGGAGGGCGATGTCCAGGGCCTCGCCCAGCGAGCGCGCGCTGACCATCTCCAGCCCGGCGGGGAGGCTCAGGTCGGCGTTGCGCGGGTGGCGGGGCATGAGGACGCGCTTGAAGCCGAGCTTGGCGGCTTCGTTGAGGCGGCGCTCGGAGTGGCCGACGGAGCGCAGTTCGCCCGACAGGCCGACTTCGCCAAAGATCGCCAGGTCGGAGGCGACGGGCGCGCCCCGCTGCGACGAGGCGATGGCGACGGCGACGGCCAGGTCAACGGCCGGTTCGGTGATGCGCATGCCGCCGACGATATTAATGAAGATGTCCTGGACGGCCAGCTTGAGGCCGACGCGCTTGCTGAGCACGGCGGTGAGCAGGAGCAGGCGGTTGGGGTCAATGCCGTTGGCGGTGCGGCGGGGAAGCTGGGCGGTGGTGGCGCTTGTGAGGGCCTGGACCTCCACCAGCAGCGGGCGCGTGCCCTCCACCGTCACGGCGACAGTCGAGCCGGGCACAGCAATCATGCGCTCGGCCAGGAAGGCTTCCGACGGGTTGATGACCTCGGCCAGCCCCTCGCGGCGCATCTCGAACACGCCGACCTCGTCGGTCGAGCCGAAGCGGTTCTTGACCGAGCGGAGCAGGCGGTAGGAGTGGAAGCGTTCGCCCTCCAGGTAGAGGACGGTGTCCACGGTGTGTTCCAGGATGCGCGGGCCGGCGATGGCGCCGGCTTTGGTGACGTGGCCGACGACGAAGATGGGGATGTTGTCGCCCTTGGCGAGGTGCATGAGCCGGGCGGCGCACTCCCGGACCTGGGAGACCGAGCCGGCCGTGGACTCTAGTTCGTCCAGGTAGACGGCCTGGATCGAGTCCACGACCAGGAGGCGGGGCTTGAGTTGGCGAGCCTGCTCGATGACCAGGTTCAGGTTGGTCTCGGATAGGAGGTACAGGTCATCGGCGTTGACGTCGAGGCGGTCGGCGCGCAGTTTGACCTGCCGGGCCGACTCCTCGCCCGACACGTAGAGGACAGGCTTGTACCGCTGCGACATCATGGCGCTGACTTCGAGCAGCAGGGTGGACTTGCCGATGCCCGGGTCGCCGCCGATGAGGACCAGCGAGCCGGGCACGATGCCGCCGCCCAGGACGCGGTTGAACTCGCCAATGGGCAACTCGATGCGTTCCAGGTGTTCGGCGGCGATGTCACCCAGACGCGTCGGCTGGGCGATGCCGTTGCCGGCCATGAACATGGTCTTGGCGCGGGCGGCGGGCTTGCTCTCGTCCACCACGGTTTCGACGAGGCTGTTCCACTCGCCGCACTCGGGACAGCGGCCGCTCCACTTGGCTTGCACACTCTGGCATTGCTGGCAGATCCAGCGCGTCTTGAGCTTGGGCATAATGAATACTGATGACTGATGACTGATGACTGAAGATGGATGATTGGAGATTGATGACTAGAACATGTGTGCATATTATAGCACAAGTTGGGGTGGAATGCAATGCGCTTGACGGAGCGGGGCGGGCGGCTACAATATAGTCTACGCTGGCCGACCCTGCTGCGAGGACTTATGACGACGCAAAGCCCGCTCCCCCGAACCCAGGTCTACTACCCCGACACGGATGGGCAACCCATGGCCGAAAGCGACTTCCAACGCATCCCCCTTAGCTACGCGGTCGAGGCCCTGGACCTCTACTTCGAGGACCGCCCCGATGTCTATGTCTCCGGCAACATCTTCCTGTACTACCAGGAGGGCGACCCCACGGCGAATGTCGCGCCCGACGTGCTGGTCGTCTTCGGCATTCCCAAGCGGCAGCGCCGCTCCTACAAGCTCTGGGAGGAGGGGGGCAAGGCGCCCGACTTTATCCTGGAGATTACGTCCGAGACCACCCGCGTCAAGGACCAGGGCGTCAAGTTCGGGCTGTATGCCGCGCTGGGTGTGCGCGAGTATTTCCAGTACGACCCGACGGGCGACTACCTGGACCCGCCGCTCCAGGGATGGCGGCTGGTGGGCGACAGGTATGAGGCGCTGCCGACGCAGGCCCTCAACGGCACGCTGGCGGTAGCGAGCGACGTCCTGGGGCTGGAGGCGCGGGCCGAACTCCTCCGCCGCGAGTTCCGCTTCCACGACCCGAAGACGGGCCAACGCCTGCTGTCGCGCAAGGAGTCGGAGCGGGCGCGGCTGGCGGCCGAAGCCCGCGCGGCCCAGGAGGCTGCCGCCCGACGCGAGGCCGAAGCCCGCGCGGTCCAGGAGGCTGCCGCCCGGCGCG
>CAZFUK010000474.1:0-4589 GCA_964522005.1 uncultured Anaerolineales bacterium
CGCCTTCATCGTGCCTGGCTACCAGGACAACATCATGCCCAAGACGTTCAAGGACTTGCCGACAGACCAGATTGACGCCCTGGTCGCCTACCTGATGACCCGCAAGCAGCAGTAGTCGCTCACTCCAAAATATCACAGGGCCGACTCCTTCGTGAGTCGGCCCTGTATCGTTCTCTAATTGTGTCGCGCTCTGGCTAGCCATCCCCCTCCCCGATCCACCGCACCCAGTTTGCCCCAATCTGACGCGCTCGATCCGCCAGACGATGGTCCGCTGTCCATAACTCGGCCTGTAGACTCTCTGCCAGGGCGAGGTAGAGGGCATCGTAGGCGCGCGCCTGATTGAGCCGCTCCGCCCACTCATAGGCAGACCGACAGAGAGGCTCATCTAAGGGCACTAAATCAACACGAAGGGCAAAGAGGTCATCTAAGCTTTGTTGGCCTCGCTCTGGTGTAATCCGTTTGGAGTACAAGGCTAGCCGAATACCTGACACGCATTCCGCCAACCAGAAGGCAGGGGCGACCAGGTGAGCGCTTGCCTTGTACCACTGGGCAAACCGAGGGGCCGGATTATGCGACGCCAATTGCGGGATGACGGTCCACAATGTTAGATTGCTGTCAATCACGACGACCGAAGAGGATCTCAGCATCCCGTTCCTCCCGCATATGATTCATCTCCGCAACCATGTCGAAGTCCGGCTCGCGTCCATCCCGTTCAGCATAGGCTTGCCGCCATTCCCGGCTAAGACGGTCCAGCAGCGCCAGGTACTCGTCTCCGTTAGGTGTCTGGATTGGCTGCCGTTCGGCCAGCTTCTCGCCAATCATCTGACGGGCGATGTCGGAGATACTCCGCCCTTCGCGCCGCGCCATCTCCGTAAGGGCCTGGTGCTGCGCCGGCTCCAACAAAATCTCGGTGCGATACAGTGTCTCGGCCATCGGTGTCCTCCCGCTCTTCCCCTTGCTGCCCCATCCTTCCTCTCGCGTTAGCCTATTATACCCCAGCCACCACAGCCGTGCCAGGACAAAAAACTTCCCCCTCGCCCTGACTAGGGGAGGGGGAAGGGGAAGTCAGCTTGCTGTTAGTGGCCGCCGCTGCCGGTCTGCGGGTTGTTCGGGTCGGCCTTGAAGACGTCGGGGTTGTCGGCGCCTTCGGCCATCAGGAACCCGACCAGGCCGCGCTCCATGCGGGACAGCGAGTGGTCCACCAGGACGTAGCGCCCTGGCACGTCGAGCTTGAACTCCACCATCGCCGCGCCGCCCGCCGGCACCACCGTTGTCTGCACGTCCTTGAGCGGGGCCGAGGTCAGCGACGCCTGGTCGTAGACCCGGTCGAAGATTTCGCCGATGACGTGGAAGGACGAGGTGAAGTTGGGGCCGCCGACGCCGAAGTAGATGCGCACCGTCTCACCGACCTTGGCCTTGAGCGGGTACTTCTTGGTCAGGGCGTCGGTCGAGCCGTTGAAGATGAAGTACTCGGGCTGCTCGGCCAGCAGCTTCTCGACGTCGACCTCCTGGTAGCCCTCGGCCTTGAGCTTGCCATGCGTGTACAGCTCGCCCTGCATGACGTAGAACTCGTGGTCCACCTTGGGCAGGCCACCCTGCGGCTCGACCAGGATCAGGCCGTACATGCCGTTGGTGATGTGGTGGGCGACCATGGGCGTCGCGCAGTGGTAGACGTACAGCCCTGGGTTCATCGCCTTGAAGGTGAAGCCCAGGTCCTGCCCAGGCGCGGCCTGCGTCACCGCCGCCCCACCACCGGGGCCGGTCACGGCGTGGAAGTCCACCGAGTGGGTCATCTTGCTGCCGGCGCGGTTCTTGAGGCGCACTTCGACTGTGTCGCCGACCATGACGCGCAGGAAGGGACCGGGGACCTTGCCGTTGAATGTCCAGAAGGTGTAGGTGACGCCGTCGGCCAATTGCCCGGTAATCTCGACCGTCTCCAGCTCAACGCGGTGGTTCATCGGACCACGGTTGCCAATCGGGGCGGGCACGTCGGCCGGGTCACGGCTGATGTCGGCGCCCTGGACCGGCTGGGGCGCGCTGGCGGGCTGACCGACCACGAGCTTGCCTTCCATACCGGCCTGGCGGTGGCCCGGCACGGAGCAGAAGTAGACGAAGCTTCCTTCCTTGTCAACCCGGAAGGAGGTCGCGCTGCTGGCGCCCTTGGCCAACACGTGGTCCGTGGCGACCTTGAGGTCTGGCATCGTAAAGTCATGGTCCACACCGTCACCGTTGACCAGGGTGATCTGGACCGTGTCGCCCGGCTTGGCGGTCAGGGGCGGATTGACCTTGCCCTCGATCTGGCCGCCGACCCCGATGAAGGCCATGCGGCCATCGGCCAGGCCGGTGCGCAGGGTATAGGTGACATTCGGGACCAGCGAGACGTTGCCGCTGCCCGTGTTCGACTGCGCGGGTGACGACGGCGCGGCGACAGCCGTCGCCTGAGCGCCCGGCGTCGCCTGCGCGGCCATGTTCATATTATTCATGTTGTTGTTATTGGCGGGCGCGGCGTTCGCCCCACCCGACGCGTTCGCTCCACTGGACCCACCCGGCGCGCTAGGCGCGGCCGGCTGGCTGGCCGCCTGCCCCGACGGCTGATTGGCGGGAGCCTGGCCGACCTGGTTCGACGGCGCGGCTGGGCGCGGCGTCGGCAGCGTCACGGCCGGCAGGCGCTGCGGCGCGGGGCTGGCGGTCGCGGGGCCATCGCCACAGGCAGCGATCGCCAGGCCCAGGGCGGCCAGCAGCATCAGTAGGGTTAAGCGGACGATTCGGTTCTTCGCGTTCATCTCTCCTCCTGCTCGGGGATGCATGATTGAATTGCGTGTTCCAATTGAGTTAAAAAAGGTTCGGCCTCAAGACCGTAGATCCTCATCGCGTCGCCCAGCGTCTCAAACGGCGCCATTGAACAGCCGACGCAGGCCAGGCGGTGATGGATGAAGACGGGGATGACTTCGGGCCAGCGGGCCAGGACATCGGCGACCATCAGGTTCGGAGTGATCTGCCGTTCCATATTCAATTCCCTCCTGCCTGGCTCCAGGATACCATACAACAGAGGGACCGTCTTTGCGCCAGCGCAAAGAGGGGGTTACAGTGTAAAAATAGTAATCAGGACTACTGAGGACAGGGGGGAAATCAAGCAGATTTTATGCCAGGGGGAGTATGGAGGACCAGGAAGGCACGCGAGGGTTAAGGGTGCTACCGTAGGGGCTGGGTCTCCCTGCCCTGAGTCCGGGCTTCGCCCGTACAAGGCGAGGACGGAGAACGGGATTACGACGGCGAACGCGGGGGGAGGTCCTCGGCGATGCTGACCAGGCCGTGGGGCGAGCGAATCAGGACCCGCTCGCGCCCGCTCTCGACCAGGCCGGCCTGTTCCCACTGACTGAGGACACGGCTGACGGTGTAGAGGGTGGTGCCGGTCATCTCGGCCAGGTCCTGGCGGGTGAGGGGCAGGTCTATCAGGACGCCCGCCTCGACCTTGCGGCCCGTCTGCCGCACGAGGCGCAGCAGGGCGCGGGCGATGCGCCGCTCGACACGTTCGGTCTGCAACTCGCGCACACGGTCCTGCATCTCGCGCATGCGGAAGGCCAGCGTTTGCATAGCCTGCATCGCCAGGCGCGGATGGCGCTCCATCAACTGGGCGAACGTCGCGCGGTCCCAGCCGAGGACCAGGCTGGCCTCAACCGCCTCGATGGACACGGGATAGACCATGTCGTTGAGGGCGGCGGCGACGCCAAAGCCCTCGCCGGGCCCGACGTAGCGGATGATGACCTCCTGCCCGTCTGGCGTGACGGTGGACAGGCGGAGGCGGCCCTGGGCCAGGAGGTAGACGCGGTCGGCGGGGTCGCCCTGGCGCAAGAGGAACTCGTCGCGTTCGACGGAGCGGCGCTGGGCGGCGGCGAGAATCGCCTCTCGGTCCTGGGCCGATAGGCCCTGGAGGAACTCAGACTGGACCAGGGCTGCCTGATTGTGGAGGAGTTCGGTCATAGCTAAGCCGGGGTGAGACGTACAGGTCAGGAAATAGATAAGGCCTGGACTGGTTCCACCCCCTCAGAGTAATTATGGAACCAGTCCAGGCGTATGTCAATGTCGAACGGAAGCGGGCGTCAGGCTTCGATAATCAGCGCCGTCACCATGCCGAACATGCCTCGGGGCGACTCGGCGTGGCCCAGGACGTGGCAGTGGAAGGCCCAGGCGCCTGGCTCGTCGCACTCAATCAGCACGTCCTTGCGCTGGCCGGGCGAGATGTCCAGGGTGTCCAGCAGGTAGTCGTACTGGAGCGGGTAGCCGTCGTGGGCGATGACGCGCATGGGCATGCCGTGCAGGTGCATTGGGTGCATCTGCGAGCCTTCGTGGACGAAGCGGACGAGAATCTTTTGCCCCTTCTTGGCGGTCAGGGGCGCGGTGGCGGGGAAGCTCTTGCCGTTAATGGTGAAGCCGTGCGGCCCATCATTGAGGATGAGGTTATACTCCTTGTCCCACTGCCACTTGGACTTGGACTTGTCCTTCGGCTCGACGATGAACGGGCCGAGTAAGCCCGCCGCCACCTGCTCGGCGGCGGTGTGGTGCGAGTGGTACATGTGGGTACCGGCCGG
>CAZFUK010000475.1:0-4586 GCA_964522005.1 uncultured Anaerolineales bacterium
CCCGCTGGACGGAGGCGAGGCGCACCCCCAGGCCCAGCGCCCGGACGAGCCAGACGGCGGCCAGCGCGGGCGCCCAGCCGACGGCCAGGGCGCGACGCAGGCGCTCGCCCCAGGTGAGGGCGGGCGGGGTCGCGGCGACGCGGGGCAGGCTGCGCTGGCGCTCGGCGCGAACGCGGGCCAGCGTGCGTGTCTTGACCTCGGGCGCCAGGGGCGGCGCTTCGGGGACGGCATAGGGCAGCCAGGCCACGGCCTGCTGCAACTCGGCCACCCGCGTTCGGTAGTCAGGCCGCGCCGCCAGGGCCGCCTCGACCTGGGCCAGTTCGCCTGGCTCCAGAATCTCCAGGACGTAGCCCGGCAGCAGGTCTTCCAATTCCTCAGGGCTTAGCGGTACCATACCTTCAACCTATCTTCAACCCCATCTTCAAAACTCGCGTCAAAGCGTCATACGCCATCCTGGAACACCACGGCCAGCTTTTGGAGCCCCAGCCGCAGGCGGGTCTTAATCGTGCCCAGCGGCTCACCCAGCCGCTCGGCAATCTCGCGGTGCGTCAGCCCCTCGAAGTAGGCCAGTTCGAGCGTGACGCGCTGTTCGGGCGGCAGGCCGTTGAGGGCCTGGCGCACCTGGTCGCGCCGCAGACGCTCCCACGCCTCTTCGGCCACATCCGCCACGGCGTCGGCAATCGCTTCGAGCGGGTTGTCGTGCTCGCTGTCGTGCTCCATGTCTTGAATCTCCGGACGGGCACGCTGACGGCGCAGTTGGTCAATGCACATGTTGCGGGCGATGCGATACAGCCAGCCTTCAAAGCTGGCCCCGCCTTCGTAGCTATAGGCGGCCCGCCACACCCGCACAAACGTCTCCTGGACGATTTCCTCGGCCACGTTGGGCTGGCGCACGATGCGCAGCGCCAGGGCATAGACGCCACGCGCATAGTGGTCATACAGGTCGGCCATCGCCTTCTCGTCGCCCTGGGCGAGGGCGCGCACCAGTTGAGGCCCGGGGCCAGGGTTGTCCCCGGTCAGGCCGCCGGAGGGCGCGGTCGGCCGGGGCGTCGGGCTCGACCCACGCGGCTGGCTGGCGAGCAGCCGCAAGGGCCACGGCTCGGCGCGGTGCGTGAACGAGAAGAGGGTGATGGGCAAGAGGGCAAAATGGGCTATGACGTCCGTCCTTGTCTGCGACCTGTCGGCCACGGGGTAAGGGCTTCACCTTAATTGACGTATACCTGGGCCGCCTGGATGTATGTCAACCGCTGATCCCTGGGTCGGCCAGGACCGGCTGCAAGTAAGCGGCCAGCCCTCGGCGGTGGTCCCAGTCCCGCGCATAGCCGAGCGACACTTCGAAGCACGGGACACCGTCGCGCTCGTGGCGGCCACGGCGGTGCAGGTGGCCGTAGACCACGGCCAGGGTGCGGAAGCGCCGGTGCCAGTCCTCGGTCAGCCGCGTCCCGCACCACAGCGAGAAGCGCGGGATGCGCGGCACGCGGGCGAGGTCCTGGCGCAGCGGGAAGTGGTTGATCAGGACGAGCGGGGCGAGCGAGGCGGCCTGCCGCAGCCGGCGCAGCGTAGCCTGGCAGCGCGCCCCGCACCACGCGGCGCGCGAGGGGTACGGGTCGGGATGGAGCAAGATTTCGTCCATGCATACGACGCCGTCGGCCTCGGCCCAGGCCAGGGCGTCGGCGGCGGCCACGTCGTCGGGGCGGAAGCTATAGTCGTACAGGAGGAAGAGCGGAGCGAGCAGGCAGGTGGGGCTTTTCTCCGGCCAGGGCGCGTAGGGGTCCTCGGGCGTCAGGACGCCGTACTCCCGACACAGGGCCACCAGGCGCTGGTACTTGGCTTCCCCGCGCAGCCCCGTCGTGTCAGAGGGCAGCGTCCACAGGTCGTGGTTGCCGGGCGTCCACACGACGCGCTTGAAGCGCGGGGCGAGGTGGCCCAGGGCAAAGTGGAAGTGCGCCTCGGTCGAGCCGATGTCACCGGCCAGGATGAGCCAGTCGTCCGGGTAGTGCGGCAGGTCGCGCAGGGCCTGGCGGTTAACGCGCTCCGTCAAGTGCAAGTCGCTGATGGCGTAGAGAGTCATGGTATAGCGGTTATAGTCGTGGCGGGGCCGTCTGTCAAACCGCGTCAACGGCTTGCCTTCGGTCAACGCCCGCCTTATAATTCATCCGTTCTATTTAGCCCTCGGCCAGACCCAGCCATGACTCCCACTCTGCCAGCCCAGCTCACCGACCAGCAGCAGGCCATCGTCGCCCATGACGCTGGCCCGGCCCTCGTGTTCGCCGTCGCCGGCGCGGGCAAAACGACGGCGCTGGTCTACCGCATCGAGCGGCTGGTGCGCGAGGGCGTCTTCGCGCCGGGCCGCATTCTGGCGACCTCCTTCGGGCGGGCGACCGTGGACGCCATTCGGGGGCGGCTGGCGCGCTGGCCCGCCTGTGCCCCGGTCACCGTCAGCACGCTGCACCGCATCGGCAACCAGGCCGTGCGGCGGGCGGCAGCCCAGCAGTTGATCCCCCTATCGCCCACCCATCCACGGGTAGACGGGCTGGAGCGGGCGCTGTTGACCCAGGCGCGCAGCCTCGCCTTTCGCCGCCAGGCACCCTACGCCGCTGAGTTAGACGGCCTGGACGACGAGGACTTCCTGGCCTACGTGAGCCGATCCAAAGGCAAACTGGCCTACGCCGACCTGGAAGCGGCCCGCCTGCCCGCCCACGCCCTGCGTCTGGCGACCCAGGCCGCCCCGCCCGAGGGGCTGCCCTGGTACCTGGACCTCTATCGGCTGCTGGAAGAGGTCCGCCGCCGCGAGGGGCTGTACACCTTTGACGACATGCTCATGACGGGCTGGGAGGTCATGGTCAAGCACCCGGACCTACTGGCGGCAAGTCGCGGCCAGTACGACTGCGTCATGGTGGACGAGTTCCAGGACATCAACCTCGCCCAGTCCGAAATCCTGGACCTGCTGACCGCGCCCCACCGCAACTACATGGCGATTGGCGACGACGACCAGACGGTCTACGAGTGGCGCGGCGCGAACCCGCGCTTCATCCTCGACTTCCCCCGCCGCTACAGCGCCAAGACCTATTACATGACCGACTGCTTTCGCTGCCAGGCGGCCCAGGTGGTGCTGGCGAACCGCGTCATCGAGCACAACCGGGTCCGCCAGCCCAAGCGGTTGAGCCTGACCCAGGGCTTCGCCGGGCAGACGCGGGTGCACAAGGCGGCGAGCGAGGAGGCGATGGCGCGCGCCCTCGTCCAACAGGTGCGGGCCGACCTCGACGCCGGCGTTCCGCCCACCGAGATCGCCATCCTCGTCCGCCTCTACGCCCAGACGCCCTACATCGAGCAGAGCCTCATCGAGACGGGCACGCCCTACCGCCTGGAGGGCAGTCCGCCCTTCTACCAGCGCACGGAAATCGGCGTCCTCCTGGACTACTGCACCGTCGGCTGGACGCAGCGGGTCATGGCGGGGGGCGGCGCCCTGGACGCCGCCACCGCCGAGGGCTTCAGCCAGGCGTGGGCCAGGGTCTACTTCCAGCCCAAACGCTATATCACCAAGGAGATGGCGGAGCGGATTCGGCTGGCCGTGGTGGAGAATGGCCTGACGCCCGGCCACGCCATCCGCCAGGCCGGCCTGACCGCCACCTCGACGCGGCTGGCCGACACGCTGCTGCGCCTGGCGCGCGACGTGGAGTGGCTGGCCGGGGTGGTGGAGACGCGGCCGGCGTCGGACGTGCTGCGCGAACTGGAGGCCCGGCTCCAGTACCGCGACTATCTCAAGCGGCACAGCGGCTTCCGCGAGACAGGCGCGGGGCGGGCGGCCGGCGTCACCGCGTTTATGGACTACGCGCGGGGCAAAGGGACACTGGGCCAACTCCAGGCGCACCTGAGCAGCCTGGCCCAGGCCGCCCAGCCCGACGACCCGACCTCGGCCCGCCCCGCCGTCACGCTGACGACCATCTTCCGCGCTAAGGGGCTGGAGTGGACGACGGTTCTCGTGCCCCACTGCAACCAGGGCACGCTGCCCTTTGGCGAGGCCAAGCGGCTGGAGGAGGAGCGCCGCCTGCTCTACGTCGCCATCACCCGCGCCAAGCGCAACCTCCACCTGTTCTATGTGGACGGCCAGCCCCTGTCCCAGTTCCTCGAAGAGGCGCGTCACCAGAAGACGCTGCGCGCGGTCCACGCGCTGGGCGAGACGCTGGGCCGCCCCCTCGATGGCTGGGAGGCGCGCGACGCCCTGCGGCTGGTGCGCTACCCCGTCGGGCTGCACCTGGAACGCTACTTCGATCAGTGGTGGGCCGCGCCCGAGGACGTGAAACGCGGCATGGCCCAGACGGCCCAACGCGCCTACGCCGCGCTGGTCCAGCGGCGGGGCGCGGCGATGGGCGACGAGGAGGCCCGCGCACTGGCGCGCTGGCAGGCCCTGGCGAGCCTGCCGCCCGACGAGGCGCCCACCGACTTCCCAGGCCTCGACCGCGTGCTGCCCCGGCCCAAGCCGACCCCCGCCCCCGCCCCTCAGCGGGGTGCGTCCGCCAGGGCTGCCCCACCCCCGCCTCCGCCCACCCCGCGCCGCCTGACCGGGGGGGCGCGGGGGCGGCACG
>CAZFUK010000476.1:0-3345 GCA_964522005.1 uncultured Anaerolineales bacterium
TGGAGTAGGTATCCATGATCCAGGCCATGATCTCGGCGTTGGTATTGACGTCGGGGGCGGGAATGTCGCCCTCCGGACTCATCAGCAGGCTAATCTCAGTGGCGTAGCGGCGGGTCAGATGCTCCAACTCATTGCGCGACAACGTCTTGGGGTCCACGATGACGCCGCCCTTGGCGCCGCCGTAGGGCAGCCCGACCGTCGCGCACTTCCAGGTCATCCACATCGCCAGGGCGCGCACCTCGTCCAGGCGGACATCGGGGTGGAAGCGGATGCCGCCCTTGCTCGGACCGAGGACGGTGTTGTGGTGGACACGGTAGCCGTTGAAGATGCGGACGGAGCCGTCGTCCATCTTCACGGGGAAATTGACGGTGAGTTCGCGCTTGGTATTGCGCAACATCTCACGCACGCCAGCCTTGATGTCGAGATAGGCAGCGGCGCGGTCGAACTGCTCGCGTGCGATGTCCCAGGGGTTCACGCGCTGTTCGACGACGGGTTCACGAAGCATAGCTCCTCCTTGAGCCGTGGCTCGTCTGCGAGCCAACCAAAATGGGGGGTGGTAGTAAATTACCCCTACACGCATTCTAGCGCGCTTAGGCCGCCAGCGGGTGAAGAGGTGTCCATGAGGGGTGGAGGGTCCACTACCCCACGGCTACGGACGCGACGTAGAGTCCGAAGGAGGCCTGTCGGCTCGGTGTCAGCCGCGTGTCGGAGAGGCGTTGGGAGTGGTCATCACAATGGGGGTATCTTGAGAGTGTGGAACCACCCGGTTTTATTATGTTTTTCGTTTTGCCTAAACTAAACCTTGACAAACGAGGATTCGGTGGTATAATCGAGTTTAGGAGAGGCTAAATTCGGGAGGCGGCTATGAAAAGAGTGCTGATTATTCTCGGTGTCCTTCTCGTCGTAGGAGGGGGTGTCTTCGCCTATCAACGCCTGACCACCCCGCCGCCCCCGCCACCGCAGACCGAAGCCCCAGCCAGGCCCAGGGTCGAAACGGTGTCGGTGGAAGCGCGGCTGGCGCCGGTGCGGCAGGCGCGGCTGGCCTTCGCGGGGGCAGGGCCCGTGCAGGAGGTACTTGTCCAGGCGGGCGATACGGTCCAGGCGGGGCAGGTCGTGGCGCGGCTGGAGGCGGCGGCGCTACGGGACGCGGTGCGCCAGGCCGAAGCGGGTGTCCAGGTGGCGCAGGCGGGGGCGGAACGGGCCAAGGCGGGGCCACGGTCGGAGGACATCGCGGTGGCTGAGATGGCGGTGCGGGTGGCCGAGGCGCAGCTGGCGCGGGCTAAGGCCGGCCCACGGCTGGAGGACACCGCGGTAGCTGAGATGGCGGTGCGGGTGGCCGAGGCCCAGTTGGCGCGGGCCAAGGCCGGGCCTCGACCCGAAGACGTTGCCGTCGCGCAGGCGGGCCTCAACGCGGCGCGGACGGACCTGGCGCGGGCGCGGAGCGGCGCGACGGACCAGGACCTGGAGACGGCGCGGTTGGGCATCGAGCAGGCCAGGAACCAGTTGTGGAGCGCGCAGGCGCAGCGCGACGCGGTGTGCGGGCGTACGGGCGACGCGCCGAAAGTGCTGGAGAAGATTGGCATTCCCCAGGCCGAGTGCGACCGGGCGCGGGCAGTGGTGGCGTCGAGTGAGCAGGCGGTGCAGATCGCGGAGCAAGCCTACGCGAAACTGGCGGCGGGGCCGCGCAGCGAGGACGTCAACGCCGTGGCGTCGCGGGTGGAGCAAGCCCAGGCCCAGGTGCGGGCGGCGGGAGTCGGGCCGCGTGAGGTGGATGTGCAGGTGGCGGCGGTCCTGGTCGAGCAGGCCCAGGCGGGTCTGTCCCAGGCCAAGGCCGGCCCACGCGCGGCTGACATCGCCGTGGCCGAGGCGGAAGTCGCCCGCGCCCAGGCCGCGCTCGCCGCGGCGCGTACCGCGCTGGCCGAGACCGAGCTAAAGGCGCCCTTTAGCGGTGTCGTCGCCCAGGTCCTGCTCCAGCCCGGCGAGGCGGCCACGCCAGCCACGCCCGCCCTTCAGGTGGGCGACACGCGGACGCTGCGGCTGGAGACCGAAGACCTGGCTGAGACGGACGTGGCGAAGATCGCCGTGGGGCAGACGGCCACCGTTGCGCTGGACGCCTTGCCGGAGCAGACGTTCAAGGCGAAGGTGACGCGCATCAGCCCGGTCAGCGCCGAGCGGCGCGGCGACACGGTCTACACCGTCTGGCTGGACTTTGAAGACGGCGCGCCCCAGGGGGCGCTGTGGGGCATGAAGGCGTTGGTGGATATTCAGCTTCACTAGCGTGAGGCGGTAGGGTAGTGTTATGATTCTCAAGAACCTGTGGCGGCGCAAGACGCGCACCATCCTGACCCTGCTCGGCGTCGCCTTTGGCGTGGCGGCGGTCGTCGCCCTGTCCGCGTTTGGCGAGGGGTTCGCGTCGAGCTTTGAGAAGATGTTCGCCACGACCTCGGCTGACCTGACGGTGTCGCAGGCCGACGCGGTGATGGCCTTCCTCAGCGCGGTGGACGACAGCCTGGGCGAGGAGTTGCGCCAGGTGCCCGGCGTGGACGAAGTGGCGGGCGAGGTCGTGGGCTTGATCCAGATGGACGAGTCGCCCTACTTCATCGTCATGGGCGAGGACCCGCGCAGCTTCACCCTGCAGCGCTACCGCCTGATCAGCGGGCAGCCCCTCAGCGGGCGCAAGCAGATTCTGCTGGGCAAGCTGGCCGCCAAGAACTTCAAGAAGGAAGTCGGCTCGACGTTTCGGCTGAACGACGCGACGTACCGCGTGGTCGGCATCTACGAGACGGGGGTGAGCCTGGAGGACGGCGGGGCGGTGATGGGCCTGACCGACGCGCAGCGCGCCTTCGACAAAGAGGGCAAGGTCAGCTACTACAGCCTCAAGGTCAAGGACGCGCGGCGCATCCCGGAGGTCAAAGCCGCCATCGAGAAGGGGTGGCCGACGCTGGCGGCGGCGCGGTCCGGGGAGCCGACGCGCCAGACCGAGATGTTCGGCCTCTACCGCTCGTTTGGCCTGTTTGTCGGCCTCTTCGCCGTGCTGGTGGGCGGGCTGGGCATGATGAACACGACGCTGATGAGCGTCTTCGAGCGGACGCGCGAGATCGGCGTGTTGCGGGCCGTCGGTTGGAAGCGGCGGCGGGTGGTCAACCTGATTCTGGGCGAGTCGCTCGTCCTGTCGCTGCTGGGCGGTCTCCTCGGCATCCTCATCGGCGTGGGCCTGACGCTGCTGGTGCGGCTGTCGCCGGGCGTCGAGTCGCTGCTCCAGGGCGTCCTGACGCCGGCCATGCTGGTCCAGGCCCTGGTCATCGCGCTCCTGCTGGGTGCGGTGGGGGGCCTGTACCCGGCCTG
>CAZFUK010000476.1:3355-4586 GCA_964522005.1 uncultured Anaerolineales bacterium
GCGGCGCAACTCGCGCCGGTCGAGGCCATGCGCTTCGAGGGCGGCAGCGGCGAGGTGGGGGGCCTGGCCCGGCGGCTGACGCGCTGGATTCCAGGCAGCGCCCTGCGCAACCTGCTGCGCCGTCCGACCCGTACCCTGGTCACGGTCGTCGGCATCGGGCTGGGCGTCGGGTTTATCGTCGCGCTGAGCGCCATGTCCGAGGGCATGATTCAGGAGTTCACGACACTGGCCGGGGCGGGGCAAATGGACCTGGTGGTCCAGGACGCCAAGGCGTCGGACCTGTCCATGGCCGCGCTGGACGAGCGGGTGGCCGACCAGGTGCGGACGCAGCCGGGCGTCAAGGGCGTGTCCAAAATGCTGATGGCGACGACGAGCGCGCCCGGCCTGCCCTACTTCCTGGTGTTCGGCGCGGACCCGCGCGAGGACTACGTCAAGCACTTCCGCGTCCACGACGGGCGGCTCATCGAGAAGTCGCGCGACATCATGATTGGGCGCTTCGCGGCCAACAGCCTGAAGAAGGGCGTGGGGGATACCATTCGCGTCAACGGCGTGGGCTACCAGGTCGTCGGTATCTACGAGACGGGCGTGTCCTACGAGGACACGGGCGGGGTGATGACGCTGCGCGAGGCGCAGGAACGGTTTGGCATGGGGCGCAAGCTGACGCTGATGGGCGTCCAGTTGGAGGACCCGTCGCAGGCAGAGGCCCTGGCGCGGCAGTTGGAGGCCGAACTGCCCAACGTGACGGTCAGCCAGACGTCGGCCATGACACAGCGCACCCAGGACTTCGCTACCATGGACGCCGTGCTGGGCGCGCTGGTGGCGCTGACGATGGTGGTGGGCGGCGTGGTGATGATGAACGCCATGCTGATGAGCGTCTTCGAGCGGACGCAGGAGATTGGCGTGCTGCGGGCGGTGGGCTGGCGGCGGCGGCGCATCATTGGCATGGTGCTGGTCGAGTCGCTGGCGCTGAGCGCTCTGAGCGCCCTGGTGGGGGTGGCCATTGGCATGGGCCTGAGCGCCCTGTTCAGCCTGGTCCCGACCTACGGGACCTTCCTGAAGGCGCTCTACTCGCCCAAGGTCTTCGAG
Source organism: uncultured Anaerolineales bacterium (assembly GCA_964522005.1). Lineage (GTDB taxonomy): Bacteria > Chloroflexota > Anaerolineae > Epilineales > JAHCIE01 > JAHCIE01. The sequence goes on from CAZFUK010000476.1 coordinate 4,442, forward strand.
CAGGTCGCGGCGTTGGCGCTTATCCTGGGCACGATCGGGGGCCTCTACCCCGCCTGGCGCGCGTCCACTATGCAGCCGATTGAGGCGTTACGGTATGAATAGCGTGAAGCGTGAAGCGTGAAGCGTGAAGCGTAATGTGTGAGGC
>CAZFUK010000477.1:0-4585 GCA_964522005.1 uncultured Anaerolineales bacterium
CCGACGGGGCGGGGCGGAGGCGCGGGACGGCCGTCGGCACGGCGGGCGCGGGCGCGGGCTGAACCGGAGGCAGGACCAGCGCGGGCAGCGGCGCGGGACGCGGGGGCGCGAGAAACAGCGTCCGGAAGTCGAGCAGCCCCAGGCCCCACGCCAGCCACAGCGCCGCGACGCCGAGTACACTGTACATAAAGAGGACGGCATTCCCCGACGCCCGCCAGTCGTAGGCGGCCCAGGGCGCTTGCGCCAGGGTGACGATGACCCCGACGGTGTAGCGGAGGGGAACCCACATCAGGCTGCTCAGCGTGTGGGCGGCGGCGAGCAGGCCATCCTGAAGGAGGGCGAGGCCGGCCACCACGAGGGTCTGCAAGGAGCCGGGCCAGCCCGCCCCGTGGAGTATCATCGTCCGCGCCGCCTGCGCACCCTGCCCAGCCCACGCCAGCCCGACCGCGCCCAGCCCGACGAACATGATGCCCGCCTGGACGGGCAGGACCAGGACGTTCGCCAGCAGGCCGATGACCGACACCTGGTTGAAGTAGTACGACAGGATAGGCGCCGTCATGAGCGTTGCTGCCAGCGTCGTACTGACCAGGTCACGCAGGCCACGGGGGAGATAGGGCCAGTGGTGGCGCGGGCTGTCGAAGGGGGGGAATAGTCGCCGGACACGCAGCAGTGAGTCGAGCACGGGCTGGAGCAGGACCAGCCCCAGCACCGCCGCGAAGGTCAACTGGAAGCCAATGTCCAGCAGCGCCCACGGCGTGACCAGGGTGATGGCCCACGCCGTCACCGCGAGGCTGGTGAGCGTCGTCGAGCGCCGTCCCACATGCTTCGCCAGGACATACACACAGCCCATGAGCGCGGCCCGCACGGGCGAGGGGTCCAACCCCACGAAGAGCGCATAGCCGCCGAGGGCGGCGACGTGGAGCAGGACATAGGACCTGGAGAGGGGCAGACACAGACGCTGGGCGGCCAGCAGTCGGCCGACGGCTTTAAAGCGGCGACCCTTGAGGGCCAGGTCAGCCAGCCAGGCGATCAGCGAGGCAACGGCGTACAGCAAGCCACCGATGCCCATCGCCAGGATGGTGATGTTGAAGCCGGAGACCACGACGATGTGCGACAAGCTGGTACTGCGCAGATCTTCGATTAGCTCAGTCGTCAAGCGGTTCTGCAACCCCAGCAGGATACCCGCGAGTAGACCGGCTTCACGCGGGCTATCGTGCAGCAACTCGCGGATGATGCCGTCAAACTGGCGGCGCAACGCCAAAGCGCCTACGCGCACGGGGAAGCCCGCATGTCCCCCGGCGTCCTCCACCCTCTTGGGCGACATTAGCCGGCCGTAGACGCCGTCGCGGGCCAGGGTCCGCCGATAGGGGAACAGGTCGAACTCCGGGGCCTCGCGCAGCTTGCCCGCCAGCGTCAGGCGATTACCATAGCGCAGCAGCCGCTCGCCCTCACCGTAGGGCAGTCGGTCTACATTGATGCGCGCCTGAACGGCGGGTTTCGGGGCAAAGAGCCAGTCGGGGGTCGGGCCGGCCGTGCCGGGCGCGCACAGCCAGGGGAGGCGGCAGAGGAGGGCGCGCGGGTCGTTGGCGGGCCAGGCCGGCGTCAGGGACTGGGGCCGCCCATCCACTTCGACCCGCTCTACCACGAGGCGCACCGTCACCAGCCCTTTCGCGTTGACCGGGTCCTCGTCCACCACGCCGGTGAGCGTCACATCCTGGTCGAACAGCGGCCGCCAGGCGTCTAGCGCGGGCCGCCAATCGGCCAGCCAGCCGCGTCCATAGCCCAGGCTGGCGACGAGGAAGACCAGCAGCGGCGCGAGGCGCACCTGTCGCCCCAGCCAGCCGAGGAGAGGCAGGCCGACGAGGCTGGTGATGACGAAGGGGGCCAGGGGCGGTTGCCAGGCGGCCAGGCTCAGTCCGGCGAACCAGGCCAGGGCGAGAACAGTGAGGCGGCTCATAGCGGCGGGTCCGAGCGGCGGGTCGGATGCGCCGATTATAGCACCGCGAGCGGGGATGTCAACTCAGGTCGCGCTGTAACACGTCCTTGCGAATCTTGCCCATGGCGTTGCGGGGGAGGCTGGCGGCGAACTGAATCTGGCGCGGTTTCTTGTAGGGCGCGAGGTGGGCGCGGCAGAACTCCATCAACTCGTCCGCCGTCGGCGTCGGTCCCTCCGGCCGGGCCACCACCACCGCCACGACCCGCTCGCCCAGGTCAGGGTCGGGCAGCCCAATGACCGCCGCCTCGGCCACGCCAGGGTGGGTCAGCAGCGTCTCTTCGACCTCGCGTGGGTAGACGTTGAAGCCGCCCGTGATGATCAACTCGCGGGCGCGGCCCACCAGCGTCAGCACGCCGGCCTCGTCCAGGAAGCCCAGGTCGCCCGTGTTGAACCACTCACCCTCGAACGCGGCCCGGGTCGCCGCCGGGTTCTGCCAGTAGCCGCTGAAGACGTTGGGGCCTCGGACCCACACCGCGCCGACCTGGCCGGCTGGCGCCGGCTGGCCCGGTGCGCCCACGAGGACCGCCTGGCCGGGGAAGGGTTGGCCGACGGTGCCCGCCCGACGCCGTCCGTGGAGCGGGTTGCTGGTCAGCATGCCGGTCTCGGTCATGCCGTAGCGTTCGAGGATGGTCTGGCCGAACACCCCCTCGAACGCCTGGAAGACGTCGGGGCTGAGGGGGGCCGAGCCGGACACGAACAGCCGCACGCCCCGGGGCCGCAGGTCCGGCCGCGCTTCGGCCTGGGCCAGCAGCCGGCTGTACATGGTGGGCACGCCGAAGAACAGGCTGGCCTCGCCCGCCGCCAGCGTCGTCAGCGCGTCGAGCGCGTCGAAGCGGGCGCGCAGGTCCACACTCGCCCCATTCGTCAGCGTTCCGTGCAGCCCGACGCCTAGCCCGTGGACGTGGAACAGCGGCAGCATGAGCAGCAGGCGGTCCCCGGCCGTCCAGCCCCACGCCTCGCTCACGGCCTGGATGTTGGCCGCCAGGTTGGCGTGGCTCAGCATCACGCCCTTGGGCCGTCCCGTCGTGCCCGACGTGTAGACCAGCAGGGCGAGGCTGGCCGGGTCGGGCAGCGTCAGTTCGGCCGGCGGCGCCAGCAGGCTCGCCCACGGCCGGGCGTCGGGGTGTTCCGCCCCCACCACCGCCCAACCGCGCAGATCAGGCAAGTCGGGGCGCAGGGCGGCGATCTCCTCCACCGCCTGGCCGCTACACACGACAAACGCCGCGCCCGCGTCGCTCAGGATGTGGCGCAACTCCCCGGCGCGGTACTGAGTATTGACCGGCACGGCCACGCCGCCCGCCCAGCCGACGCCCAGGTAGGTCAGGACGAACTCCGGCCCATTGTCCAGGGCCAGCGCGACCCGCTCGCCGGGCTTCAGGCCCCAGGCGCGCAGGCCCGCCGCGACCGAGAGGGCCGCCGTCTGCAACTCAGCGTAGGTCCACGTCCGCCCCTGCCATGTGAGACACGGCGCGTCGGGGCGGCGCTGGACCTGGTCGGCCAATAAGGCCAGGATGGACGAGGGGGAGCTTGGCATAGGCGATTGGACATCCGTGAAGAGTTGATTACAATTGTGCCATTGTACGCGATTTTCACGCTTTTTCACAAATCCGTGCCGCAGGCCGTGCTGCTTGCGCCCGCCGGAACGTATATGTATGTAGACTCACCCTGCTGAGAGCGAGGCCTTGAGCGCCTATGCCAGTTCTGCCGCCGCCGCGCAGTTGGCTCTTAGTCCTGGTTGTCGTTTGTCTGGTGTGGGCATGGACTCGGCCCACCACGGCTGCCAGTATTGTAGAAACCTACGCCCTCGTCGAGCGCATCAATGCTGATCGCGCTCAGCACGGCTTACCTCCGCTCGTGGCGGAAGCGCGGCTCTCCCAGGCCGCCCAGGCCCACAGCGACGACATGGCGACCCACGACTTTGTCGGCCATGTTGGCTCCGACGGTCGCGGCTACTGGCAGCGGGTCACCGACACCGGCTACCAGGGCCTCATGATTGGCGAGGTTATCACGGCAGGGCAGGCCTCCACGGACGGGGCGTTTGACGCCTGGCTCCACAGCGACCCGCACCACGCCATCCTGCTCACGGCCGATCTCACCCAGATGGGCGTCGGCCACGCCGAGCGCCAGGGCACACGCTACGGCCACTACTGGACCGTCGTCGTCGCCCGGCCCGCGCCGAGCTACGTGCCCACCCTCGTGCCGACCCCCGGCCCGACCCAAGTTCTCGTCCCCCAGATTTCAGCCACCCCGACCCCGACCCCCACGCCCTTCCCGCCTGAGATTGTGCGCCGCCTCGTCCCGCGCCAGTTCCTGCCCCTCATTGGCCGCGGACGCTAGACTCCGGACGGAGGACGAGCGACGGAGGACGGAAGACGAGCGACGGACGACGAAGGACCAAAGACCAATCCTTAATCTCCATCCCTCATGATTGGCCCGTGGTCCTTCACCATTTGTCCCCCTCCGTCATTCTTCCGTCCTCCGTCCCCCGTCATTCTTCCGTCCCCCGTCATTCCTCCGTCTTCCGTCCTCCGTCCCCGTCCTCCGTCCCCCGGCATTCCTCCGTCCTCCGTCGTCCGTCCTGCGTCCGCC
>CAZFUK010000478.1:0-4577 GCA_964522005.1 uncultured Anaerolineales bacterium
CATCCTCGCCATTCGGCCCGACAACCTGGGCGACGTGGTCATGCTCGGCCCGGCCCTGCGTGCCGTTAAGGAGACGTCGCCCGAGGCCCGCATTACCCTGCTCGGCAGCACGGGCGGCTCGGTGGCGGCCCAACTGCTGCCCTGGGTGGACGACGTTATCCCCTGGCGCACGCTGTGGCAGGATCTGGGCCACCTGGCCTTCGACCCCGAACGCGAGTTGCGGCTGGTCCAGACCCTGGCCGAGCGGAAGTTCGACGCGGCGCTCATCTTTACCTCGTTCAGCCAGACTCCGCACGTTCCGGGCTATGTCTGCTACCTGGCCGGCATCCCGCTGCGGGCCGGCGAGTCGAAAGAGTTTGGCGGCGCCGCCCTGACCACCGACCTGAAGGGCGCGTCGGACGCGATGCACCAGACCGAGCGCAACCTGCGGCTGGTCGAGGCGCTGGGCTTCACCGTCCGCGACCGCGACCTGGCGATCCACATTGACCCGGCCGCCCGCGAGCGCGTGCCCGCCATCCTGGCCGCTTCGGGCCTGGACCCGGCCGCGCCCTACATCCTGCTCCACCCCGGCGCCAGCGCCAAGGCCCGCCGCTATCCGGCGGAACGCTGGGGGCAGGTGGCCGACCTGCTGACGCGGCGCGGCTGGCCCGTCCTGGTCACGGGCGTCGAGCGGGAGGCCGACCAGGCTCAGACAGTCCGCGCCGCCGCGCCCTACGCCCGCGTCATCTTTGGGGCGACGACGCTGCCGGAGTACGCCGCGCTCATCGAGCGGGCCAGCCTGGTGCTGTGCAACAACACCCTGCCGCTGCACCTGGCCGACGCCGTGCGGACGCCCCTCGTCGTGACCTACTCTGGCACCGAGTACGAGGAGCAGTGGCGGCCCCGCGCTACCCACAACCGCCTGCTGCGCCGCCCCACGGCCTGCCAGCCGTGCTACCTGTTCGAGTGTCCCATCGGGCTGCCCTGCCTGGACATCCCGGCCGAGGAAGTGGTCGAGGCGGCGGAGGCGATGCTCCAGGGGGGCCTGGCGACAGAGTTGAGCCTGGCGAGCAACGGTTGGAGGGCGCATGCCTAAGCAGCGTATCGCGGTCTTTCGCGGCCTCTTCCTGGGCGATCTGCTGTGCGCCGTGCCGGCCTTGCGTGCCCTGCGCGCCAGCTTCCCCCAGGCCGAGATCACGCTGATTGGCCTGCCGTGGGCCGCCTCGTTTGTCGCCCGCTTCGACCGCTACCTGGACCGCTTCGTGGAGTTCGCGGGCTATCCGGGCATCAACGAGGTGCCGGTGGATCCGGCGCGTACCGCCGCCTTTCTGGACGAGCAGCGGGCCTACGGCTACGACATCGCGGTCCAGATGCATGGCAGCGGCGGGACGAGCAATCCCTTTGTGCTCGACCTGCGCGCCAGGGCCACCGTCGCCTACTACGTCGGCGAGCCGCCGGCCGGGCTGACTCTGGGCGCGCCCTACCCGGACGACGAGCCGGAGATCAAGCGCAACCTGGGGCTGGTGCGGCTGCTGGGCTGCCCGTCGCGCGGCCTGCACTCCGAGTTTCCGCTGTTCCAGCGCGACCTGGCCGAGGCCGACCGCCTGTTGCGGCCCCTCGGCTTTAAGGACCGCCCCTGGATTGGCCTGCACGCCGGGTCGCGTCAGCCGACGCGCCGCTGGCCGCCCGCCTACTTCGCCCGCGTGGCCGACCACTTCGCCCGCGCCCACGACGCCCGCGTCATCCTGACGGGCGTGCCCGAAGAGGCGCCCATCGTCCAGGCCGTGGCGCAGCGCATGAAGACGAAGCCCCTGGTCCTGGCGGGCAAGACGTCGCTGGGCGGGCTGGCCGCCATCATCGAGCGCCTGGACCTGTTCATCAGCAACGATACCGGCCCTAGCCACATGGCGCGGGCGATTGACACGCCAAGCGTCACCGTTTTCGGCCCCGTGGACCACACCCGCTGGGCCGCCCTGAACCCGGAGCGCCACCGCCTGGTGCGCCAGCCCGTGGACTGCTCGCCCTGTCCGCACTGGGAGTGTCCCATTGACCACCGCTGCATGCGGTGGGTGACCCCCGAGATGGTCGTTGAGGTCGGGGAAGCTTTGTTGGTCAATGAGTTTGTCAAGGAGAAAGTATGGAGCGCCTAAAGATTCTGCTCTGGCACGTCCACGGAAGCTACCTCAACTCGCTGTCTCGTATCGAGCATGACTGGTATCTGCCGGTCAAGGCCGACCCCCGCGACGGGTACGGCGGTCGCGGGCCGACGTTCGATGTGCCCGACTATGTCCACGAGGTGCCGGCCGAGGAGGTCAAGAACCTCGACCTCGACCTGGTCCTCTTCCAGACGCCGAAGCAGTACTTCGAAGACCAGTACGAACTGCTCAGCCCAGAGCAGTTGCGGCTGCCCAAAATTTACCTCGAACACAACACGCCCAAGCCGCACCCGACCGACTCGCGGCACCCGGTGGACGACCCGAACACCCTGCTGGTCCACGTCACCCACTTCAACCGCCTGATGTGGGACAACGGCCGCACGCCTACCACGGTCATCGAGCACAGCGTCGCCATTGACCCGGCCGCCCGCTACCAGGGCCACCTGGAGAAGGGCATCATGGTCATCAACGGCCCGCAGAAGCGGCCGCGCATCGCGGGCTACGACATCTACCTCCAGGCGCGCGACCTGGTGCCGATTGACGTGGCGGGCATGATGACCGAGGAGTTCGGCGGCCTGGGCGACATCCCCTACCGCCACTTGCACCAGCGCGTGGCCGAGTACCGCTTCCTGTTCAGCCCCATGCGCTACACCAGCCTGCCGCTGGCGGTCATCGAGGGCATGACCATTGGCATGCCGGTCGTCGCCCTCGCCACCACCGAGGTGCCCACGGTCCTCCAGAACGGGGTGACGGGCTTCGTGTCGTGCGACGTGGACGAACTGGTGGACGGCATGCGCTTCCTGCTCCAGAACCCGGCCGAGGCCCGCCGCATGGGCGAGCGCGCCCGCGCCGTGGCCCTGGACCGCTTCAGCATCCAGCGTTTCGCCCGCGACTGGAACCGAGCCTTCGAGATGGTCACCGGCAAGCGCGTCCTCAACCGCGTCTACAACGGGGACGGCGTCGTCAAGAGCTACGGCCCGCTGACGCCGGTCCTGGAAGGGGTGCTAGCATGAGCCAGTCCCTGCGGATCGCCTTTCTGAGCGAGCACGCCAGCCCCGTCGCCCTGCTGGGCAGCGAGGACGCCGGCGGCCAGAACGTCTACGTGGACGAGGTCAGCCGCAACCTGGCCCGCCTCGGCCACCGCGTGGATGTCTTCACCCGCCGCGACAGCCCGGACGCGCCCGAAGTGGTTGACTGGGCGCCCGGCGTGCGCGTCGTCAACCTGACGGCCGGCCCGGCCGAGTTTCTGCTCAAGGACAACCTCTGGCCGCTCATGCCCGACTTCCGCGACGCCTTCCTGCGCTTCATGCTGCGCGATGGCAGCCGCTACGACCTGGTCCACGGCAACTTCTGGATGTCGGGCTGGGTGGCCGCCGACCTGCGCCGCCGCCTGGCCCTGCCCGCCGTCCAGATCTTCCACGCGATGGGTATGACCAAGCGCCGCCACCAGGGCGCGGCTGACACCAGCCCCGATGGCCGCATCGAGGTCGAGAAGGCGATTATTCGCGGCGTGGACCGGCTCATCGCCCAGTGCCCGAGCGAAGCCAGCGAGCTGATGGACGACTACGGCGCGGAGCGGGAGAAGGTCACGATTATCCCCTCGGCCGTCAACATCGAACGCTACCGCCCGCTGCCGCGCGACGAGGCCCGCCGCCAGATTGGCCTGGACACCGACGATCCCGTGGTCGTCTACGTGGGCCGCATGCTGCCGCGCAAGGACGTGCGCAACCTCGTCCGCGCCGTGGGCCTGCTGGCCCAGTTCACCGACCTGCCGCTCAAGCTGCTGCTGGTCGGCGGCGACACCACCGAGCCGGATCCCGTCAGGACGCCGGAGATTGGCGTCCTCCAGACCCTGGCCGCCGAACTCGGCATCACCGACCGCGTGATCTTCACCGGCAAGCGCCAGCCCGACGAGTTGCACGCTTACTACAGCGCGGGCGACGTCGCCGTGACCACGCCGTGGTACGAGCCGTTTGGCCTGACGCCCCTCGAGGCGATGGCCTGCGGTCGCCCGGTGATTGGCTCGGCCGTCGGGGGCATCACCTTCACCATTCAGGACGGCGTGACGGGCTACCTCGTCCCGCCCCAGGACCCCCGCGCCCTGGCCGAGCGCCTGCACCAGGTCCTGACGCAGCCGCAGCTACGCGCGGTGATGGGCCACGCGGCCCGCGCCCGCGTCGAGCGTGAGTTCACCTGGACCACGGTGGCCGAGCGCACCGCCGCCCTGTACCAGACCCTGCTGCGGCCCCGGTCGCGGCGGGCGGCGCGGGTCACGGCGTGGGCCGCCCAGCAGCCGGCCGGGTTGGCGGGCTAAAGGAGGAAAGGGTTATGGCTCTGGTTGATGTGCTTATTCCCACCTGCAACCGCAAGACGGGATTGGCGATTGTCCTGATGGGGCTGCTGGGCCAGACGTTCAAGGACTTCAACGTGATCGTCTCGGAC
>CAZFUK010000479.1:0-4571 GCA_964522005.1 uncultured Anaerolineales bacterium
CAGCCTCTCGACCCCGGAGTGGACCACGCTCCAGGAGTTGGTCAAGACGCTGCGCGCGGAGCCGGCGGGCGAGGCCCGGGACGAGCGGAGCGGCGCGGGCCAGGGCGGCGTCATCTTCGCCCCCAGCCGCGAGGCCGGGCGGGGCGGGGTGCTACTGGGGGACGGAGGACGAAGGACGGAAGACCGAGCATGAAACGGCCTCCGTCTTTGGTCGTCGGTCTTCCGTTGTCCGTCCTTCGTCTTTGGTCGTCTGTCCTCCGTCTTCCGTCCTTCGTCCTCCGTTTGGTCGTCGGTCTTCCGTCTTCCGTCCTCCGTCTTCTGTCACCGTGAGGTTTTATGCTTGACCAGGAAGTCCAAAGCTACATTCTGAAACTCGACCATACCGCCATCGCCGTGCGCCGGGTGCGCGACGCCCTGCCGCTGTACCGCGACCTGCTGGGCGGCGAACTGCACTCGGCGGGCGATATGCCGCACCAGGGCTTCCGCTGGGTCCAACTGGTCTACCCAGGCGGCGGCAAAATCGAACTGCTGGAACCGCTCACCGACGACGGCTTCCTGGCCCGCTTCCTCGACAAGTACGGCGAGGGCGCCCACCACATGACGTTTAAAGTGCGGCGCATCGAGGAACTCGTTCAGCTGCTCAAGGCGCGCGGCTACCGCGTGGTAGACGAGAAGTACGACGACCCCCACTGGAAAGAGGCCTTTATCTCGCCGCGCTCGGCCCACGGCGTCATCGTCCAGGTGGCTGAGAGCGACCTGACCGACGCCGACGAACGCCGCTTCTGGTCCTTCGACACCCTGGCCGACAAGGTCCTGGGGGAATGAGAACAGTTCACATCCTCGGCATCCCCATGGACCTCGGCCAGCACCGGCGTGGCGTGGACATGGGGCCGTCTGCCGTGCGCTATGCCGGGCTTGGCGACCGTCTGGCCGCCCTGGGCTACACGGTCCACGACGCGGGCAATGTGGCGGTGCCGGTGCCGGAGATGACTCACGACGACAGCCCCGCCGCCCGACACCTGGGGCCGATTGCCCAGGTCCTGGCCGATGTCTACGCCCGGGGCCGGGCGGTCGCCCAGGCGGGTGATATTGGCGTGTTCCTCGGCGGCGACCACTCGGTCAGCGCGGGCACGGTGGCCGGCGTGAGCGGCGGCGACCGCCTCGGCGTCATCTGGGTGGATGCCCACGCCGACTTCAACACACCGCAGACCTCGCCGTCGGGTAACGTCCACGGCATGCCCCTGGCGGCCCTGCTCGGCTACGGTCCGCCCGAACTGGTGGACCTGGGCCGACCGGGTCGCAAGCTCGACCCCGCCTGTGTCGCCCTGGTCGGCGTGCGCAGCCTGGACGCCGACGAGCGAACCCGGCTGCGTGAGAGCGGCGTCGGCGTCTACACCATGCGCGACATTGACGAGCGCGGTGTGGCCCAGGTGGCGGGCGAAGTCGTCCGCCGGCTCGGCCACGTGGACCGGCTCCATGTCAGCCTGGACCTCGACGTGCTGGACCCGGCGGTGGCGGCGGGGGTCGGCACCCCGGTGCCCGGCGGCCTGACCTACCGCGAGGCGCACCTGCTGATGGAAATCCTGGCCGACACCCGGCGCGTCCGCTCGCTGGACCTGGTGGAGATTAACCCCATCCTGGACCAGGGCAACCGCACGGCCGAAATGGCCGTTGAACTGGCCTCATCTTTGCTTGGACAGAAGATATGGTGATGCAACTCACCAGGGCGTGATGCGTAGTGCCTAATACGTGAAGCGTGAAGAGCAGGGGTGAGGAGGAGAGGATGACCAGCGAGGTGAAGGAGCTGCCGGCGAGCCAGCCGGCCCAGCGCGACTTACGGGTGCGGGCGGCCGACATTGTCAGTAACGTCAACAGCCAACTGGACCAACTGGAAGAGTCGGGACGGCTGAAACAGGTCGCGGGGGCAGGCCGTCGTCTGCCCGGTGTGCTCGGCTTGCTGTTCCGCGTCATTGACTCGGTAGACCCGGCGGTGACGCAGGCGCGGGTCGCGGCGGCGCAGGCCAAGTACCCCCACCTGGACAAGGCGGCGCTGGCGAAGCGGCTCATCCGCGACAAGGCGCTCCAGACCGGCGCGGTCGGCGCGACGACCTCGGCCGCCGGGACCATCCCTGGCCTCGGCACGCTGACCTCGGTGACTCTCGGCGTGACGGCCGATGTGGTCGCCACCTTTCGCCTGCAAGTCGAACTGGTGATGGAACTGGCCCATCTCATGGGCTACGAGATGACGCGGGCCGAACAGCGCACCGCTATCCTGGCGATTACCGGGCTGGGCGCGGGGCTGGATACGGCGGTTAAGGCGGTGGGCACCAAGGTCATGACCCATGTGGGCGAGGAGTATGCCGAGAAGGCGATTCTGAAGGCTATCCCCATCGTCGGGCTGCTGGCCTCCGCCGGGGTCAACGTCCTGGCGACGCGGGTCGTCGGTGACCGCGCCCTGGCCTACTTCAGGGGCAAGCAGTTGGGCGAGTTCACTCAGGACGTCACCGGCGTCAGCGACGCCGAGGCGGCGGTGGCGGAGGGCTGGTGGCAGGCCAGCCAGACCCGCGCCCGTGAGTTGGTGGGCCAAATTGGGCCGGTCCTCGCCTCAGCCCGCGCCTGGACCGCCGAGCGCGCGGCGCAGTTGCGGCCCCGACGCGGCGAGGCCAGGCTGGCCGTCGAGCCAGACCCAGGGGCGGAGAGCCACCGGGGTGTGCTAGGCCGGGTGACGGGTGGTCTCGCGTCCTCGGTTCGGTGGGTGAACAACAAGCTTCGGCGGCGGTGAAATAGACCTGACAGGTTTTGGAAACCTGTCGGGTCTGTGTTTATGCGTGAAACCCTGCCACCGCCTGCCGCCAACGGTCGTCCATCTGGCCCGGCGTGAAGGGCAGGTAGTACATGACGCGGTCGAGTAGGCCGCCAAACCGCCGCTGAATCAGGCCGGGCAGGTCGGCCCAGCGGCCCACCACCGCGTACTGCTCCAGCATGTAGTCGCTGATGAGGGCGGGCATCTCGTCCCAGCGTTGCCGCGCCGCCAGCCCGCTCAACTGTTCCCCGACCGCTCCCCAGCCGTGAATCTCCAACACCCCCCGATAGCTCGGCGTTGAAGCGTAGAACGCGATCTGCTGCCGCACGCTGGCCCGCTGGCGCTCGGCCTCTTCGCCCTCGTCCGTCGGCACGACAAAGATCGAGCCGACCATCTGGACATCCTCCCGCCGCCGTCCGGCCGTCTGCGCGCCGGCCTCAATGTTCGGCAGGATGACCTCGTTCAGGTAGCGCGCCGAGTTGAACGGGTGGACCAGGAAGCCGTCGCATAGCTCGCCCGCCAGACTGCACAGGCGCTTGTTGACGCCCGCGATGTAGACGGGGATATGGGCGTGGGCGGCGGGCAGCGGCGCGGGGCTGAAGAAGGGCGTCATCAGCGTCAGCTTATAGAACTGCCCCCGGTACAGCAGCCGCCCGCCTGTCTGCCAGGCGTTCCACACCGCCCGCATGGCGAGAATCTGGTCGCGCAGCCGCTCGACAGGGTGCTCGAACTCCGCGCCGAAGCGCCGCTCGATGTGCGCCCGTACCTGGGTGCCGAGACCGAGGATGAAGCGGCCGCCCGACTGGGCCTGCAAGTCCCAGGCGATGTGGGCCAGGACCGTCGGGCTGCGCGGGAAGGCGACGGCGATGGCCGTGCCGAGTTCGAGGCGCTGGCTGTGTTCGGCGGCCAGTACCAGCGGGAAGAAGGGGTTGTGGGCTGTCTCGTGGGTCCATACCCCGTCAAAGCCAATGCTCTCCATAGCCTGTGCGGCGGGCGGCACGTCAGCCAGGTGGTCCATGAGCATGAGAGCGTCGAGTTTCATCGTAGTCCCTCACCCCTTACCCGACCGTTGACAGCGACACCGCCCCTTGCCGCAGCTTCGCCAGGCCGGTCTTAAGCCGATCGTGGGCCGCGTCCAGCGTTTCCAGCTTCTTGGGGAAGGCGAAGCGCACCAGGCCCCGCCCTAGGCCGGGCGTGCGGTAGAACGACGAGCCGGGCACGACTGCCACCCCAACCTCGGTGGTGAGCCAGCGGGCGAAGGCGTGGTCGTCGTCCGTCGGGAAGCCCAGGTCGCGGAAGTCGGCCATGACGTAGTAGGCGCCTTCGGGCGGGATGGCCTTAAAGCCGCAGTCGTCCAGAATCGCCATCATGCGGTCGCGACGAACGTGGTATGCCTCGGCCAACTCCTGGTAGTAGCTGGCGGGGAAGTTGACCGCCGTGACGGCGGCTTCCTGGAGCGGCGTCGGCGCGCAGATGGTGGTGAAGTCGTGGACGGTGCGAATGGCCGTGCTGATCTCGTCGGGCGCGACAGTGTAGGCCAGCCGCCAGCCGGTGATGGCATAGGTCTTGGACAGCCCGCCGCACAGGACGGTGCGCTCGGCCATGCCGAGCAGCGAGGCGATGGGGATGTGCTGCCGGCCATCGTAGATGATGTGCTCGTAGATTTCGTCGGTGACGGCGATGGCGTCGAACTCCTGGCACAGGTCGGCCACGCCCTGGAGTTCCTCGCGGGTGAACACGCGGCCTGTCGGGTTGTGGGGCGTGTTCA
>CAZFUK010000480.1:0-3206 GCA_964522005.1 uncultured Anaerolineales bacterium
GCGGTCAGCATCGTCTGGCTGTACTGGAGGACGACGTCCTGGGTGGGGCCGATGGTGGCGACGCGGCCCTGGTTGACCCAGACCGTCGTCGGGCACAACTCCCGCACCGAGGTCAGGTCGTGGCTGACAAACAGAATGGTGCAGCCCTCGCGGCCCAGGCTCCTGACCTTCGCCAGGCACTTGCGCTGAAAAGCCATGTCGCCCACGGCCAGCACCTCGTCAATCAGCAGCACGTCCGGCTCCACATGGGCGGCCACGGCGAAGGCGAGGCGGATGAACATGCCGCTGGAGTAGTGCTTGACGGGGGCGTCAATGAGCGGGCCGACCTCAGCGAACTGGACAATGGCGTCCAGCTTGCGGTCAATCTCCCGCTTCTGCATGCCCAGAATCGAGCCGTTGAGGTAGATGTTCTCGCGCCCCGTGAGTTCGCGGTGGAAGCCTGTGCCCACTTCCAGCAGCGCGGCCAGCCGCCCCTTGATGCCCACTCGGCCCTCGGTCGGCTCGGTGATGCGGGCCAGTATCTTAAACAGGGTACTCTTGCCCGCGCCATTATGCCCAATCAGCCCGACCACCTCCCCCTGGTGCACATCAAAGGACACGTCGCGCAAGGCCCAGAGCGTCGTGTTCTTGAGCCGATAGCGCTTGCCCAGTTGGTGGACCCGCACCGCCAGGGGGGTCATAGGACGTCAATCACCGAGCGCACGGTGGCCTGAAACACGACCACGCCGCCGACCAGGACCAGCAGCGCGAGGCCGAGCGACAGGGCGAACAGGGCGCCCGGCGGGTCGCCGCTGCCGAACAAGGCCCAGCGCGTGCCCTGGAGGATGCCGACCATCGGGTTGAGTTGATACAGGCTGCGCCACGGGGCGGGCACCGAGGACAGCGAGTAGACCACGGGCGAGGCGTACATGGCAATCTGGAGCAGGATGGTCAGGGCGTAGGTCATGTCGCGCAGATAGGCGGTCAGCACGGCCAGCCAGAGGCCGGCCGCCAGGGCGGGTATCACCGCCGCCGCCAGCAGCAGGGGCAGCCAGACGATGTTGGGCGAGACCGGCGTCCGGTAGACCAGCATCAGCACGAGCAGCACGACGAGCGAGGCCAGCAGGTCCACGGCAGCGGAAATGATGCTCGCCAGGGGCAGCACGAGGCGCGGGAAGTAGACCTTCGAGATGACATGGACGTTGTCGGACAGGGTGGTGGCGGCGCGGGTGACGGCATAGTTGAAGTAGCTCCAGGGCGCCATGCCGGCCAGGAAGAACAGGGCATAGGGCAGGCCGTCCGACGGCACGCGCAGGACGCTGCCAAAGACCACGCTGAACACCGCCGCGTTGAGGGCGGGGCGGATGAGCAGCCACGACACGCCGAACACGGTCCGCCGGTAGCGGCCCTGAATCTCGCGCAGCACCATGAAGAAGACCAGCTCGCGGTAGCTCCACAACTCCGCCAGGTCGGACCACGCCCACACGCGCCTGGGCTGAATCACAATATCGGGCGTCCACTCGGCTGAACTCGTCTCCATACCCCACTCCTACCGCGTCGTGGCCGACGGCCGCACTTGCTGAAGCAGGGCGCGGTACTCGGCCAGCATGCGGTCTTCGGTAAATAAGTGCGCGGCGCGCTCGCGGCACTGGGCACCGACGGACTGGCGCAGCCCCGCATCCCCTGCCCAGGTTTCCAGCGTCTGGACCAGGCCCTCCACGGTGGCCGTGGGGTCCAGGTTGGGGTCGGGGAGCAGGCACCCCGTGTCGCCCAACTCTTCGGCCACGCCGCTGACGGCGGTGGCGACGACCGGCTTGCCCCGCGCCATCGCCTCCATCACGGACAGGGGCATACCCTCATACTCCGAGGGCAGCGCGAAGATGTCGGCGGCGTCGAGGATGTCCACGATGTCGGCCCGCTCGCCCAGGAAGTGGACGCGGTCCGACACGCCGAGGCCTTCGACCGCCGCGCGCAGCCGCCCTTCCAGGCTGCCCCGCCCCACCCAGACAAACTGGAGCGCGGGCCAGACACGGCTCTGGCGGAGCCGCGCGGCGGCCTGGAGGAGATACGGGTAGCCCTTGCGCCGCTCCAGGGAGCCTACGGTACAGACGACCACGGCCTGGGCCGGGATGCGCCAGTCCTCGCGCAGGCGCCGAGCGGCTGGGTCGGGCGGGGCGAAGAAGCGGGCCGGGCGGCCGTTAAGAATCACCCCGCCCTGGTCGGGCGGCAGGCCGAAGCGGTCGTGGAGCAGGCGGAGGTTGGCCCGCGACACACACACGACGGCCTGGGCGTGGCGGTACACCTCCGGCAAGCGCGCGACGTAGGGGCGGTACGCCTCGGCCCACGCCTCAGTCACGCAGTGGACGACGACCAGGTAGGGGAGGCCCAGGTCACGGGCGACCTCCTTGGCGGCCAGGTCGGACATGGGCGCGCCGTCGCTGAAGAGGAGCAGGTCGGGGCGCAACTGGTCCAGGATGCGGCGGGGTTCGGCGTGGTCGGTCAAGGCGCGCGCCGGCCGGGTGGAGTCATACAGGTTGTCCTCGGCCAGCCAGACATGGGCGATGCCGGCCTGGACCTGGGCGTCCACCAGACCATGCGCCGCGCGCGGCTGAACCAGGGTCACGCGATAGCCGTCCGCCGCCAGCGCCAGGGCCAGGGCGTGGTTCCACTGCTCCGCGCCGTAGATGCCCGAACAGTCGGTATACAGGGCGATATGTAGAGGATTAGGGAAGGTGTCCGCTGAGCGCAAACCGGGTTGATTGTCAGGCTGAACGGATTCCTCGCGGCTGGTGAGTTCGGTTAGGCGGGCTTGAAGCTCAGCCTGGCCCGGCTGGACGGCGAGGCCCCGCCGGTAGACGGCGGCCGCCTCTTCGACGCGCCCCTGCCGGGCGAGCAACTGGCCTAGCTCCAGGTAGGCGGGCAGGTAGTCGGGCCGCAGGTTGATGGCCTCCTCATAGCCCGCGATGGCCCGTTCCGTCTGCCCCCTGCCCTGCCAGATCGTCGCCAGCCGGAACTGGACCGCCGCGGAGGCGAGGCTTACTTCAGACCCCTGTGACGCCATCATTCAACGCCTTCCTCTCGAGGCTTCAAGGTTGCCCCGGCTTGATACGGACGAGGACGATGCTCAGCCAGGAATAGGGTTCTCGATAGTCGTAGCGCTCCGCTAAGCGGCCTAACTGGCCCGAGGCCAGCCACTCGTCCACCACCCCACACTCTGGTTGACCGCA
>CAZFUK010000480.1:3216-4567 GCA_964522005.1 uncultured Anaerolineales bacterium
CGAGCCAGATCGTCTGGACTCTTCTTGTAGCGCTTCCTATGTCAGGCTCGAAAAAAGCATGCGGTCCGTAGAATGACAGCGGCTGGCGCTGCTTGAGCCACGGCGCATACAGGAGGTGGGTCGCGTCGGGAAAGTAGTACGCCAACGGGGCTAGCGTGTGCAAACTGGTATGGATGAAGACCGCGTCCGGCTCCGCCTGGGCGCTAAGCGTATGAGTCACGTTGGGCCAGGGGCCATTGAACTGCTCGTGCTGAATGTGGCCCAAGATCGGGACCGTCAGGACGAAGAAGACCCCGCAGAGCGCCAGGCGCAAGGCACGCCAGGGCAGCGCGGCCAGGCCATAGGCGGCCGGCAGTAGCAGCAGCCCCATGACGACGGATAGGTAGCGCGGCGTCAGCACAGGCCGCACGGAGTACGACACGGCCACAACAATGGCCAGCAGCAGGCCATAGACGCCGAGCGCCAGCCAGAGCAGCCCCAGGGAGGGTGAGCGGCGTCTGATGGCGTAGAGGCAGCCGCCCGTGCCAAGGAGGGCGACGAGACCAGCCGCCTGCCCACTCTGAGGGAGGTACGGAACGCTCCACTTATAGCCAAAGGGAAACAGCACGGCGTTTTTCACGAGCTGACCTGAGATGTCAGAGGCCCAGAACTCTGTCACGCCCCTTTGAATCTGTCCCACCAGGGGCAGGAGCCAGGGGAGATAGGCCAGGCCGGCTAGGCCGGCCGTAACCAGGGCACGCCGCAGCCTGGACCCTTGCCGGAGTGCCACCCAGACCAGCGTGAGGCCATAGACGAGGACAACGGCCAGCAGCGCGTAGTGGTGAGTGTAGGCCGCCGCGACCGAGAAGAGGCCGAACAGCGTCCAGTCCCTGCGCCGGTTGTCGCGGGCGGCGAGAAAGGCGTACACGACGGCGGCGGTGACGAGGTAGGCGGCCCAACTGTACATGCGCGCCTCCTGGCCCTCCGTCAACGCCCCAGGGGTGGCGACGACCAGGAAAGTATAGAGCAGGCCGACTCGCGCGTTGGTGGCGCGGCGGATTGGCCCGGCGCCCAGGGCCGCCAGTGCCAGGGAACCGAGGGCCGAAAACAAGCGCAGGGTGAAGTCCGAATGCCCTACCACCGAGGTAAACAGGGAGAGCGCCAGGTAGTACAGGGGCGGATGATTGTCGGCGGCGGTGGAGCGAATCATCTGAATAGGCGTCTGCTTCACGAGGGCGGCGGTAAAGCTCTCGTCCAGCCAGAGGCCCTCGTGGGTGTTCCCCGCCACGAACAGCCATAGACCGACGGCCAATAGCAGGGCGTGGAGCGGGGCGTAGCGGTGACCCACCAGCCGCTGAACGCTAGAGGACGA
>CAZFUK010000481.1:0-4564 GCA_964522005.1 uncultured Anaerolineales bacterium
GTTCTGCTTCTTCGTCAGGTTCCCCTGCTTGTGCCACTCGTCGCCATACTCGCCGCCACCGCGCAGGTTCGCCTCCGCCCACACGAACCCATGGTCCATCAGCACGCGCAGGACCGGCCTGAAATACGGGTCCAGGCACACGCCATACCCGCCATACGCCGTCACAAGGCAGGGCGACGATCCATCCATCACCATCCCCTTCTTCCGCAGGATGTTCACCGGCACCTTCGTCCCATCGTCGCTCACCGCGAACACGCGCACGACCTCACAATCCTCAAACGTCACCGGCGCGGGCGAACCCAGATTCACCTTCGTCGTCTTCCCAAGACCCGCCTCGAACGTGTACCACGCCAAGGGCTGCGTGTACGACACGTCGTTGAACAGCACCGTCTCCCCCTTCAACTGCGCAAGCCCGCCCGCCGCCCCGATCGGCAACTGCCTCGGCCCAACCTGCGGCATCCCCTTGTGGTCAAACACGCGCACCTCGCTCGGCCCGCCCAACTGATACGTCAGGTAAATCCGCTCGCGCGTCACCAAGATGTTCGCCGCGTCAAAGAACTCGTCCATGATCACCGCGTCACCCTCGGGAATCACCGTCGTCGCCGTCGACACATCGCCAAACTCCCCACGCCGCGATCCCTCGATCTTCAGCAACTTCCCCTTCGGCGCATCCTTGCGGCTCACCAGATACACGCACCCAGGCCCGAACGTCGCCTGCACCACGCGATCCTCGTACGCCGTCAACTGCTTCCAACTCGGCGCCCCACCATCCGGCGCACGCACCGGCCGCACGTAATGCTGGAACTCCCCGCCGTCACCCTTCTGCATCGAGACGAGCAGGAACCCGCTCCGCTCGCTCTCCAGCACAACCTCCGCAATCTTCGGGAAGTCCTTGCCAATCTCGTAGACACGGTCCAGGCCGCCGACAATGAGCCGCTTGAGGTAGAGTTCGTCGGAGATGCGCAGGTACATCTCCTGGTCCAGAGCGTTGTAGTGGGTGGTGAAGGGGCGAGCCGCCGCGCCGCCGTAGAGCGGCTGGAGCACGGGCGTCTCGACCTCGATGAAGCCGCGCTCGTCCAGGAAGCGGCGCATGGCGCGCACGATGCCCGTTCGCAACAGGAAGACCGCCCGCGACTCGGGGTTGGTCAGCAGGTCCAGGTAACGCTGGCGGTAGCGGGCGTCGGTGTCCTTGAGGCCGTGCCACTTTTCGGGCAGCGGGTTGAGCGCCTTGGCGAGCATGGCGTACTGGTCCACCTGGACGGTGACCTCGCCCGTGCGGGTGCGGAACAGCGTCCCGGCCGCGCCGATGAAGTCGCCCCGGTCGAAGACCTCCTGGAGCCAGCGGTAGGCGTCCGCGCCGATGTGGTCCTTGCGGAAGGCGAGTTGGACGCTGCCCGTGGCGTCCTGAATGGTGGCGAAGGTGAGCTTGCCATGCGGCCGCAGGCTCATCAACCGGCCCGCCACGGCTACGGCGGGGCCAGGGTCGGCGGGAGGAGGCTGGTGGGCCGGGTCGGCTTCCCAGGCTTGAAAGAGGGCGACCGCCTCGGCCGTCGAGTGGGTGCGCTCCACGTGGGCCGGG
The DNA here is from genome assembly GCA_964522005.1 of uncultured Anaerolineales bacterium. Classification (GTDB taxonomy): domain Bacteria; phylum Chloroflexota; class Anaerolineae; order Epilineales; family JAHCIE01; genus JAHCIE01. The sequence continues at coordinate 1,580 of CAZFUK010000481.1, forward strand.
TAGGGGTTGAGGCCGGCGGCGCGCACCTGCTCCAGCTTGCGCAGCCGCTCGGCGGTGAGCGCGCCGGGGTCCTCGGTCACGGGTGTCGTGGGTAGTGTCATGGCCGGGTTCCTATAAAAAAGGCCAGGGACGAGGCCCTGGCCGGGAGTGTCACGGGGGGTGCGCCAAAGCGCGCCAGGGGGGCTAGCGAATCGCCATGATTTTGAAGTGCAGCACGCCGCCGGGCGTCTGGACGGTAATCGCGTCCCCGACGACTTTGTTGAGCAGGGCTTTGCCTAGCGGCGACTCGTTGGAGATGAGGCCGCTGGCCGGGCTGGCTTCCGCCGAGCCGACGATGCGGAACGTCTCCTCGACGCCCTCGCCATCCTCGCACACGGTCACGGTCGAGCCCATCTGCACTTTATCGTGGCTGTGGGGCTCGTCAATCATCTTGGCGATTTTCAGGACGTGCTCAAGCTCCTGGATGCGTCCTTCGAGGAAGCCCTGCTGAGTCTTGGCCTCGTCGTACCCCGCGTTCTCGCTCACGTCACCTTCGTCTTTGGCCTCTTTGATACGCCGGGCAATCTCGGGCCGCCGCACATTCACCAGAAAACTCAGCTCTTCCTCAAGCTTCTGACGCCCCTCGGGCGTCAAGAACACCTCTTTCATGGCCTCACTAGCTCCTCGTCAACCAATCCTTAACGTGTCCCGCAACGGCGTCGTCGTTGGGACCTAAACGGCAAGCTCCCTACCAGGGTCGCGGGCCACGGGGCCGTCTCGCGCGACGCGCGGAGGTAGGGCGCCAAAGAAGGCGCCGCGACGGGGGGTCGCGGCAGGGTTCAGATGGTGCGGATTATAGTGAAGATAGGGGCAAAGTCAAATAGCGCGATTGAGGGTCCCAGGGTAGCTACTTCAGGACCTCAATCTGGGCCGGGTCGCGCACGATGATCTCCGGCGCGCCCTGGTACTCCTCCACCTTGCCCGTCACGCGCACGGTGCGCCCGTCGTACATCCGCTCTGGCGGCTGGGGGAAGCGGGCGGCTTCGGGCGGGAAGATCACAATCTTGAGGTCGGTCTGGAAGGCCCGGCTGAAGTTCAGGTAGACCACCTTGCCGGTGTTGCGCGTCGTCACAATCGTCCCCTCGGCGCGCACCGTCTGGCCCAGGTACTGGCGCGCCTGGGTCCAGGCGATAGTCGGCAGAGTGGGCAGAGGGGCAAGCGTGGGCAGGCCGGGCAGTGGCGAATTGGGCTGGGCAGCGGCGCGGGGCAGGGTCAGCCGGACCAGGGCCGGGTCGTGGTCGCTCAGCCGCTCGGCGTACTCGGCGTTGAGGTGGACATACTCGAACTGCGGCGCGGCGAGCTGCGCCAGGTGGGCGCTGAGCAGGATATGGTCGAGGGCCTGGCTGTTGCCCTCGTAGACGTAGGAGTAGCGTTCGCTCTCGGGCAGCGTCTCGGCCAGGACCTGGAGACCCCCCGCTTTGAGGACCTGGAGCGGGGCGGCGAACTGGAAGTCGTTCAGGTCGCCCAGCAGGAGGAGGTTGGCGTCGGCGTCGGCGGCCAGGACGCGCTGGACGAACTGGGCCAGCGCCTGGGCCTGCTGGACCCGCACCGGCTCCGACGACAGGACCGGCGGCTGGAAGCGGCCCATGAGGGGGTGGTCGCCGCCTTTAGAGATCAGGTGATTGGCGACGACGAATAGGGTCTGCCCGCCCACCTGGAACTCGCCGGCCAGCGGCTTGCGGCTGTTCTGGAAGGCCGGGTGCGTCGGCTCGACTCGGCCGGGGCTGACCGTCAGGTGTAACCCAGTTGGCCCGCTCTCCAGCCCCACGGCGGTGGTGGACGTGCCGCCGGGTCGGTCCACAAAGGCCAGCCCCCGGTCCGCGCGGAACAGGAAGCCGACGCGGATGTTGCCGCCCGGCTCGCCGCCGTCCTGGTCGTCCACCGGGTCAATCTGACGCACGCTGTAGGTCGGGCCGCCCGCCGCCCGAATCGCCTCAATCAGCAGGCCGTAGGTGCGGCTCGCGTCCACGACGCTATCGTTGAAGGCGCCGTTGTTGTCCTGAATCTCCTCCACCGAGATCAGGTCGGGTGAGCGCAGGTTGCCCACGATGGCGGCAGCCAGCGCCTCGAAGCGCCCCACGTCGGTCGGGTCCAGGTTCTCGACGTTGAAGGTAGCGACGCTAATCTGGTCGGGCGTTGGCGGCTGGGCCACGCCGCGCGGGAGGTTGGCGGGCACGACGGACGGCTCGGTGGTGAGCTGAAGCTTGAAGTTGCCGAACGAGTAGTCCAGCGGGCCGACCAGGGGGCCGGGCAGGTGATCGCCCACGTTCGCATTCGGCATCCGCAGCCCCAGCCTCACCAGAAGCTCGTCGTCCAGGAACACTCGCTCCGGGTTGTAGTCCGTCGGGCGAACCACAATGCCGCCACGCCCCGTGCGCAGGCCGGCCCCGGCGCCGTCGTCGGCCAGCACCGCAATCTCCCCGAAGCGGTTGCGCGGCCCGACGACCACGGCGTCCTTGACCTGGACCAGCATGCTCTCCAGGCTCGCGTAGAAGTCCAGGCCATCCTCGGCCGGGTCAAACACCCCGCCGCGTTCGGCATCGCCGCCCGCGTCGTCCTCGATGATCTGGGCCGGGGGTACGCGGCCGCCCCGACCCAGCACGACGGGCGTGGGGAGGGGGTTGCCGCGCGAGAGGACGGTCACGCGGGGCGACTCGAGTTGGGTCAGGCTCAGGTTGGCCGTGCCCTCGCCGCCGGGCCACGCCTCGGTGACCAGGCCGCGCACGCTCACCCGGTCGCCCACCGCCACCGTGGGCGGCGTGCCCGTCAGGACGAAAATGGCTTCCGACGTGGCGTCGTCGGCGTCCGGCTCGGGGTCCTGGAGGTAGAAGCCGGTGGGGCGTTTGGCCGTGACGATGCCCGGCACGTTCTCGACAATCTTGAACGCCAGCGGGGAGACATGGCCGGCGCCCTGAATTGTATGGATGTGGGTGACGGGCGGCAGGG
>CAZFUK010000482.1:0-4562 GCA_964522005.1 uncultured Anaerolineales bacterium
CACGCGGCGAAATCAGATGCTTCGCTTCGCTCAGCATGACATTCGCCTTACCGCGAGGAGCGCGTGCGCGCGCGGGGCTGCGGCGCCTGGACGGGCGGCACGACGCGCGGCGCGGTGGACGGCGCGCTCGGCTGCGTCCGCTGTTGCGGAGCAACCGTCGGCGGGTTCTGGGCGGGCGGCTGCGTCGGGGCGGGCTGCGTCGGAGCGGGCTGAGTGGGCAGCGGGGCGGGCCGCGTTGGAATTGGCGTCGGTTGGGGCGCGGGCTGCGTCGGGACCTGGTTCGGGACCGTGCGCGGGGCGCGCTGCTCCGACCGCTCGTGGTCGTCCGACTCGTCCGACTCGTCCGACTTGTTCTCCTGCTTCCTCTGCTCCGTCTGGACCGATGGTCGGCGAGCGCTGTCGTCGCGCCGGTTGGAGCGGAAGGGCACGGGCGCGCTGGTCGGAGGGGGCGGCGCGCTGATGGTGGGCGGCGCCGTCTGTTCCAGGCTGGTCTGGGGCGTCGTCTGGCCCAGGGCGAGGCTGTCGTCGCGCGACATGACCGCCCAGCCGCCGACGGTGAGAGCCATCGAGACGGCCACCAGCGACGCCTTTAGGGGGGCCAAATTCTTCACCCGCGTCTTGGCGCGGGGCTTACGGGTTGGTTCAGTCATCGTGTCAGTCCCCGCACGAGGCTAAAGCTCCGTGCTACTCACGCGAAGCCCTACGGGCTAAACTCCCCAGCCCCTTGGGCTTCGCCTGCCCAGCGCGGGGGCTTCAGTCCCGCGCGGTGGCTGAGGTAGGATAAAAGCGAGGCGCTGGCCGGGCAACAGTGCCGTTCAGCGCCTTCTTGAGTCTACCTTAGATGACTGAGGAGAAGCCTAAAATTGGCTAAGAAAGGGTTAAGAGACCGTCTCCGCGAGTGGGTCGAAGATGGGGTGGACCTCGGCCCCGTGGAAGCGGGCGGCCTGGTTCGTCGGCGGCAACGGTTCCTCATAGAAGAAGGCGGGCAACTCGTCGTCCTGGGCGGTGAAGCCGGCCTGGCGGTTGAACTCCCGCTCCAGCCGCAGCGTCTCCCGACCCAGTTGATAGTAGTAGTCGTCGGTCAGGGTCGTGCCGCACGCGGCGTTGATGGCGTGCATGATGAAGGGCAGGTTGGTGTTGGTCACGCTGCGGCCGAAGATGCACAGGCCGAGCGAGTCCTGGGCCGCGCACTTGATCTGCTCGTCGAGGCTCAGGGTCATCAGGTCGGGCAGCGCCTTGTCGCGGCTCTTGAACCGCGCCAGGTTGCCGGCCGTGTGGTCCGCCCCCTGCGCCGTCGTCATCATCGAGATGCCGGTCACCTCAACCACGCGCGGGTCATAGGCGCTGATGGCCTGCTTCTTGATGACCGGCACGCGGTGGACGCCGTAGTGCTCGCCCACACGCGCCGTGCCCTCCGCCCACAGCCGCCCCTGCTCGCTGCCCTGGCGAATCTCGCCCAGCGCATTGAGCATAAAGGCCACATCGCCAAAGGATCCGACGCCCGCGTCCATCAGCACGCCCAGCGTCGCGCCCGTCTCGATGGTATCAATGCCCAGGTCGTTGGCGACGTAGTTGAGCAGGGCCAGGTGGTCGGGGTCGCCGACGCCGCAGTTGGTACCGAGCAGGCCCAGCGTCTCGTACTCCACCGGCGAGACGACCTCCTTGCCCTCGGCGTCCACGTAGACGTTGCTGCACTGGATGGTGCAGCCGGGCATGCAGGCGTGGGTGTGCTTGCCGCCGCGCGAGCGGTTGAGTGGGGCGATGTAGTCGCCGCCCATCTTGAACTCCTCGCCCGCCTTGATGTTGGCGAACTGCCCGGCGGTGAAGTTGCGCGTGGGCAGGCCGCCGATGAGGTTCTGGAAGTCGGCCATGCCCATCGTGCCCACGGCGGCATAGAAGCCGGTGACGACCTCGTCGTTGAGCAGGAGCTTGGCGTAGTTCTTGACCGAGTCACGCACGCCCTTGGGGTCGTGGAACTGGGGCACCTTGTCCAGGTCCAGCACGATGGCCTTGACGCGCTTGCTGCCCATGACCGCCCCCACGCCGCCGCGCGCCGCCAGCCGCGACGGGCGCAGATCGGTGTCGCTAAAGGCGATGCCGGCCAGTAGACCCTGGTACTCACCGACCGGGCCGCACAGGGCCAGCGCGACCTTGCGGCCATACTTCGCGTAGAGCAGGTTGGCCGCCTCGAAGTTGCCCTTGCCCAGGTAGGGCGTCGCGTCGTCGAACTCGACCGAGCCGTCCTTCTTGAAGTGGATCACAATCCAGTTGGGCGAGGCGTCGTGCAGCACCAGGGTGCTGATGTAGAGTTGCCCCAGGCCATAGCCAAAGGTGCCGCCGCCGTTGGCCTCCTTGATGCCGCCCGTCAGCGGGCTTTTGCAGCCGACGCTGGTGCGGTTGGCGTTGGAGAAGCTGCTGCCGGCGAACGGGCCGGCCGAGAAAAGGAGCTTGTTGGCGGGCGACAGCGGGTCCACCGTCGCCACCCCCGCTTCGAGCAGCGTCCTGGCAATCAGATAGCGCCCGGCCTGGGCGAGTTCCAACCCGTCCACGTCGCGGGTCTGAATGCTATGCGTCCTCAGATCAATATCAATATATTTGCGCATGAAGGCCCTCACCCTGGCCCTCTCCCAGGGGAGAGGGGATACGTCACGGCTACCGCGTGGCCTTAGCTGGTAAGGCCTGTCATCCCTTGAAATGAAATGTTCTTCATTTTACCCCCAGACGGAAGCGATGGCAAACGCCGGGGGGTTCGGTTCGCTAGCACATCTGTTTGAGCCTATAATTGAGGTAGGTGTGATAGACAGGAGGAAAGACAATGTGTGGACGCTATGGCTTAGCCATCTCCAATCCGGCCGACTTGCAGCCGCGCTTCCAGGTCGAAGGGCTGCCCGAGGCGATTGAGCCGCGCTTCAATGCCGCGCCCGGCCAGGTCTTGCCGGTCGTCACGCGCAACAGCCCGAACCAACTGCGGCGCATGCTCTGGGGCCTCATTCCCTTCTGGGCCAAGGACGACCCCAACAAGTACAAGATGATCAACGCGCGGGCCGAGGGCATCGAGACCAAGGCCAGCTTCAAGCGGCCGCTGCGCTCGCAGCGCTGTCTGGTGCCGGCGACCGGCTTCTACGAGTGGGACAAGTCGGTCAAGCCGTCCGTGCCGTACTACTTCAGCGTGCCCGACACGCCGATCTTCGCCTTCGCCGGCCTCTACGACCGCTGGCGCGACCCGGCCAGCGGCGAGGACGTGTACACCTACACCATCATCACCACCGAGGCCAACGGCGTCGTCGCGCCGGTCCACAACCGTATGCCCGTCATCCTGCGGCCCGACGATGAGGACCTGTGGCTCGACCCCGACGAGACCGAGCCGCTGCACCTGCTGCCGCTGCTCAAGCCGTTCCCGGCCGAGCGCATGCGGGCGCACGTCGTGGGCCGCGGCGTCAACAACACTAAGCTGGATGAGCCGTCGCTCATCGAGCCGCTCAAACTCAACTCGGCTTAGTCCCTCGTCGTTCGGAGTGACACCGGGCGTGACACGCCGCCGTTTCTGTGCTATGCTAGGGGTCGGGAGACAGGATAGCGTATGCTGCCGACCCACACCGTTACGTTCCTCATGACCGATATCGAAGGCTCGACGCGGCTGCTCCAGCGCCTCGGCGAGGGCTACGCCGGCGTCCTGGGCAACCACGGCCGGCTGCTGCGCGAGGCCTTCGTCGCCTTCGACGGGCACGTCGTGGACACCCAGGGCGACGCCTTCTGTGTCGCCTTCGCGCGGGCGAGCGATGCCGTCAGCGCGGCCATCGCCGCCCAGCGCGCCCTGGCCCAGCACCCCTGGCCCCAGGGCGAGACGGTCCGCGTCCGCATGGGCGTCCACACCGGCGAGCCGACGCTGGTGGGCGACCGCTATGTCGGCATTGACCTGCACCGCGCCGCCCGCATCTGCGCCGCCGGGCATGGCGGCCAGGTCCTGCTCTCAGAGGGCACGTATGCCCTGGTCGACTCCAGCCTGCCCGACGGGGTTAGCGGCCGCGACCTGGGCCAGCACTGGCTGAAAGACCTGCGCCGGCCGCGCCGCCTGTTTCAACTCGTCATCGAGGGGCTGCCGAGCGACTTCCCGCCCCTCAAGACGCGCAGCGACACCGCCACCAATCTCCCGGCCGCCCCCACCCTCCTGGTGGACCGCCAACCCGAACGCGGCTCCATCGCTGAGCTGCTGGACAAGCCCGACGTGCGCGTCGTCACCCTGACAGGGCCGGGCGGTGTCGGCAAGACGCGGCTGGCCCTCGCCCTGGCCGAAGCCGCCCTCGGCCAGTTCCCCGACGGCGTGTACTGGGTCAACCTGGCCGTCGTGGCGGACCCGGCGCTGGTGCTGGCCGAAATCGCCCAGACGCTCGGCCTGCGCGAAATTGGCAGTCAGGCGCTGGCCGCCCTGCTCCAGACCAGCCTGCGCGACAAGCACGTGCTCCTCGTCCTGGACAACTTTGAGCAGGTCACGGAGGCGGCGACTCACATCGCCACCCTGCTGTCCGCCTGCCCAGGCGTCAAAGCCCTCGTCACCAGCCGCG
>CAZFUK010000483.1:0-3243 GCA_964522005.1 uncultured Anaerolineales bacterium
GCCGGCTCGCCGGTCCAGCCGACCGTCAACCGATACTTGCCCACGTCGCGGCCCTCATGGGCCAGCGCCGTGGACAGCGCGAGCAGCAGGGTCACCGCAGCCAGGACACTGGCCGCCAAAAAACGCCTCGAACAGGTCATGCCGACGCCTCCTGCGCTGAGATGCTCAGAATAGGTGCTGGGTATGCTATGGACTCGCCAGGGATTGAGGGGCCGGGCGGCCCTCAGGCAGGCAGGGGGCGCGGCGGGGGGTCGAGGCGGCGCAGGGCCGACGGGCGCGGCAAGGGCCGCGACACGGAGGGTGGCAGGAACACGAGCACCAGGCAGGCCAGGGTCAGGAGCAGCGGCAGGGCGAGGCTCTTGGCCGCCTGCCCAAACAGTCCGCTCCCGGCGCCGTCGTGCGCGCCCAGGACCACGACGCGCGCCTCACCCGCCTCTGCCCCAGCATCGAGAGGCGGGGGCGGGGCCGCCTCGTCGTGCCAGGCCAGACCGGCGTGGCGGTGGACGGCCAGGGCCTGCGCCCGCGCGGCCTCAGTGCCCCCCAGAACCAGGTGGTCGTGCCAGGGGTCGCGTTCGACGGCCTGCGGGTCCACCAGCGGCCACACGAAGCCTAGCCCGAACGCCACCAGCAGGACCAGGTGGACGGCGAGCCGTAAGGCCGTGCCAAAGGTAGACCAGCGCACTGTCATCACTCGTAGCCGCCTATTTCAGGTACTCCTTGACATCCTTCACAATCTGGTCAGCGGGCCACTGCGACGGGTACATGGCCCGCACGGCCCCACGTGGGTCAATCAGGTAGGTGATACCCGAGTGGCCGACGAAGTCGTAGACCTTGGTGTCGCGCTCGTCCGGCGCGGGCGTCGGCGCGTCTGGCCCGCCCGGGTCCACGCGCACCTTGTAGTCGTCCCACACCTTGCTAAGCGCCTGATAAGGCCCGGTCAGCCCCACAAAGGTCGGGTCGAACGCGCCCAGGAATTCCTTGAGGCGGGCCGGCTTGTCCCGCACCGGGTCCACCGTCACAAACACGACCTCGACGCGGCTCGCCTGCGGCCCCAGGGTCTGCTTGACCCTCGCCAGTTCGGCCAGAGCGATGGGGCACACGTCGGGGCAGTGGGTGTAGCCAAAGTTGAGCAGAACGACGCTGCCCCGCTGGTCGCTGAGGCGGAAGGCCGCCCCGTTCTGGTCATTGAGCGAGATATCCGGCGCGAGTTGCCCCGGGGCGTTACCACTCGCGGCGGGCGGCGGCGCCTGGCACGCGCTCGCCACCGCGATCAGGACGAGGACCGAACCGATCAACAGTCTCACAGGCATGCTCGACTCCATCCCTTAACCACTACGGCGCTAACTACCCATATTATAGGCGACAACCCAGCGGCACGCGAACTATATCGGTGCGTCCTCCGTCCGGTTCATCTCCCACAGCAGGCGCAGGCCGGTGAGGGTGAGCGAGGGGTCCACGACGTCAATGGCCGTCGTCAGCGGGGCGACGACGTGGACCAGCCCCCCTGTGCCGACGACGGTGAGCGGGCGGCCATTTGGGGGAAGCGTAGCCCGCAGACGCGCCAGGATGCCTTCGATGAGGGCGACGAAGCCATAGACCGCGCCGGCCTGGAGGGCCTGGGGGGTGGTGCGGCCAATGACCGAGGGCGGCGCGGCCAACTCGATGCGCGTCAGACGCGCGGCGGCCCGCACCAGGGCATCGGCCGCCGTCCTGAGACCCGGCGCGATGGCCCCGCCGAGAAAGGCCCGCTCGGCGTTGACGACGTTGAACACGGTGGCCGTGCCACAGGCGACGACGATGACCGGCGGCCTGTAGAGGGCGGCGGCGGCGGCCGAGGCGACCAGGCGGTCCGCGCCCAGGGTGTGCGGGGTCTCGTACTGATTGACAAGGCCGGTGCGGATACCGTGCCGCACCACCAGCGGCTCCAGCCCCAGGTAGACGCGCACCGCCTGGACCAGGGCGCTGGTCACCGGTGGGACGACGGAGCTGAGAATCGCGCCGTCGAGGGCGGCGTCGGGCAGACCGTCCAGCAGACGGCGCAACACCAGGCCGTACTCGTCGGCGGTCTGGGCGCGGTCGGTGGCGACGCGGAACTCCCCCACCAGCTGGTCGCCGTCGAACAGCCCGTACTTGATGTTGGTGTTGCCGACATCTATCGTCAAAAGCATAGCGGGAGTAGGCAATAGGGGTTAGGGATAGGGAGCCAGGACTGAGCATCAGGGAGGGCAATGACCTGCGCGCTCCCTGGCCCCTGGCCCCCAGCCCCTGTTACGGCAGCTTGTCAGGGATGAACTCGTTGGTAAAAGCGCGGGCCGGGTCCACCTCGACCGCGATCAGACCAACATCCTTCATAAAACGGGCCGAGGTCTGCCACGCCTGCGGGTCGCTCTGACCGAGGCGCTCCGCCCGCCAGAAGGCCAGCGACGCCTCCAACGTGGCGCGCTGCGCGTCGCGGGTCTTGGCGGCTTCCGGGACGGCCTTGAGCGTCGTCTCAAAGGCGGCGTCGGGTTGGGCCAGCGTGTCGCGCAGCCCGCGCAGGCTGGCCCGCACCGCGCGGCGAATCAGGTCGGGGTTCTCCTGGACCGTCTTCTCGTTGGTAATGAGGCCGTTGGCGACCAGGTCAATGTACTGCGAAACCTCGATGACGCCCGGCGTCTGGCCGCCCTGCTTGAGTTGGAGCGGCTCGTTCATCGAGTAGCCCACCGCCGCGTCCACCTGCTGCTTGAGCAGGCTCTCGACCTGGGTGAAGCCGATGGTCGGCATGGTCACCGCCTTCTCGTCCACCTTGGCCGCGTAGAGCAGCCCGCGCAGTCCAATGTACGTCGCGCCGAACTGGCCGGGAATACCCACCTTCTTGCCCTTGAGGTCCTGGGGGGAGGAGAGCGGGCCGAGCGAGAACACGGCGACCGGGAACTTGCGATACCAGTTCATGACATAGACAATGGGCAGCCCCTGCGACCGCGCCAGGATGACCTGGTCGCCGCTGCCCACGACGAACTGGGCCTGCCCCGCCGCCAGCAGCTTGATCAGGTCCGTCTCCATGCCGTAGTCCAGGGTCAGGTCAATGCCCTCGTCCTTGAAGTAGCCCTTGTCCAGGGCGACGTAGAAGGGAGCGAACTGGACATTGGGGATGAAGCCCATGTACAGCGTGACCTTCTCGACCTTGATGCCCGACACGGCCGGGCTTTCCTTCGGCCTGGCGCTCGTCGGGGCTGCCGTCGGGGCGGCCGACGGCGCCGCCGA
>CAZFUK010000483.1:3343-4546 GCA_964522005.1 uncultured Anaerolineales bacterium
CGTCATCGCCAGCGCCATGAGCGACAGCAGGGCCACGAACATGAGCGGCGTGTCGAACAGCCCGCGCGCCAGGTTCACCAGCGCGCCCAGCCCAGTGTCGCCGCCGACAAACTCGCCCACCACCGCCCCAATGACCGACAGGGTCACGCCCGTGCGCAAGCCGCCAAACAGGATGGGCAGCGAGGCGGGCAGTTCGAGCTTGATGAACACCTGCCAGGGCGAGGCGTTCAGGCTGCGCATGAGTTCGCGGCTCTCGGCATCCACACTGCGCAGGGCGACGACGATGTTGACCAGGATGGGGAAAAAGACGACCAGGGCGCACACGATGACCTTGCTCAGCAGGCCGTGGCCGAACCAGAGCACGAGCAGGGGCGCCAGGGCCACCACCGGCACCGACTGCGACGCCACAATGTAGGGCGCGAGGACGCGCTCGAGGGCAGGCGCCTTGCCGACGGTATAGCCGAGCAGCGCGGCGACGATAAACCCCAGCCCGAAGCCAAGCAGGGCTTCCAGGGCTGTCGCCTGGGCGTGGCGGGCCAGCGTGCCGTCGGCCAGCGCGGCCCAGAAGCGGGCGGCCACCAGCGTCGGGCCGGGCAGAATATAGGCGGGATAGCTGCTCGCCAGCCAGGTCCAGCCCAGCCAGAGGGCGACCAGGCCGAGCGGCCCCACCACCGAGGCCCACTGGGCGGCCGTGGGGCGCTGGCGCGGCAGGCCCACCGGCCGGTCAAGCGGCTCGGCGCGCGTCGTTAAATTGGCTCGTTTCGTCGTGATCATCCTAACACCCTCACCTTAACCCTCTCCCAGGCGGAGAGGGGATACGTCAAGCTTACTTCGTGACTTAAAGCCTGGCAGAAAGCGGCATCGGTAAAAAAAACGCCCCGGTGCGGATGCACGGGGCGTGGGTAGGCGAACTGACCTACTAAAAACCCCGACGGCCAACAGGCGCATCGGGGGCATAGGCAGAGGGCGGCGGGGCCAGGTCGTCGCCTGACACGCGCCGTGTCACCTTCTTTCATCCGGACTGTACCGTCGGCCCTGGCATTCGACCAGGTCCTGCCCCCGCCGCGCTATCCAAGAGAGGGAGGCGCGGCTTCGGCTCGCGGGCTTGGCGCAACGCGCCCTACCGCCGATCGGGAATTGGCTCCTGCGAGCCTCACCCTGCCCCGAAGGTTCAATATTTGGTTCTGGACACTAGTGAGTATA
>CAZFUK010000484.1:0-1872 GCA_964522005.1 uncultured Anaerolineales bacterium
TGCTCCGAGCCTCAGCACATAGGTTTGACAGACGGTGAGAATCGCAATAAGCTGTAGATACTCATTCAGTTTGGAGAAATCAATGTCTCATCCCCCCTATCTGTGGCTGAACGGCGAAATCGTGCCGTGGGAGTCGGCCACCATTCACCTCGTGGATGCGCGCGAACTGTCGTCGGTCAGTTCGGTCTTTGAGGGCGTGCGCGCCTACTGGAACACCGAGCGCGAGCAGTTGTACATATTCCGCCTCCAGGACCACCTGCGTCGGCTGCTCGGCTCGATGAAGGTGCTGCGCATGCCGTCCCGCTTTAGCGTTGAGGCGCTGACCGAGGCGACGGTTTCGCTCGTGCGCCAGAATCAGCAGCGCGAAGACCTCTATATTCGCCCTGTGGCGACGGTCGCGCCTAGCCCGCGCGCCCTGGGCACGCCCGCCGACACGACCAACGTCGAGATGCTCATCTCGGCCGCGCCCAGCCCCAGCTCCCTCGGCCTGGACCGCCAGCGCCACGTCGGCGTTAGCTCCTGGAACCGCATCTCCGACAACTCGCTGCCGCCGCGCATCAAGTCCAACGCCAACTACCTCGCCAGCACCCTCGTCTCCATGCAGGCGCGGGCGGACGGCTACGACGGCGCGATTATCCTCAACACCGACGGCAAGGTATCCGAAGGGCCGTGGGCGTGCGTCTTCCTGGTCCGTGACGGCCGACTCATCACTCCGACCGTCACCAGCAACATCCTGGAAAGCATCACCCGCCTGACCGTGATTCAACTGGCGCGCGACGCCCTCGGCCTGGCCGTCGAAGAACGGCCCGTGGACCGCACCGAACTCTACCTGGCCGACGAGGTCTTCTTCTGCGGCACGGGCGTCGAACTCACGCCCATTGTCTCGGTGGACCGCTACCCGGTGGGCGACGGAGCGGTCGGGCCGCTGACGACGCGCCTGCGGACGCTGTACCACGATGTGGTGCGCGGCCAGGCGCCCGTCTTCCTGGACTGGCTGACGCCGGTGTATTAGTTTAGGGTGAAATGAGGTAGAGACGCGACATGTCGCGTCTCTACCTTTTGTTATCCTCTTGGATTACCACGCATCGTCCTCTTCGGCGTCTGAGGTCGTCGGGCGGATCAGCACCTGCCGCGCCCGTGTCGGGCCTTCCGGCGGCCCCAGCACCCCCTCCTTCTCCAACTCCTCAATCAGGCGTTGAGCGCGCGGATAGCCGATGCGCAGCTTGCGCTGGAGCAGCGACGGCGACGCCGTCTTGACGTTCTTGACCACTTCGAGCGCCGCTTCCCACAGGTCGTCACGGACTTCGTCGCCGCCATCGCCGCCGATTACGCCAAAATCGGGGATACTGGGCGGGACGACGCGCGGCGGGGGCGGGGGCGTGCGGCTCGCCCCGGGGGCGCCGTTGGGTTCGGTGCGGCGCGGCGACAGGGGCGTGTTGCCCGCCGGGGGCGGCGTGGGTCGGGCGGGCGGTGTCGTCGGCGCGCCGCCGATGGTCAGTGGGGGGCGAGCCGTGGGCGTCGTGGGCGCGGGCGGCCAGGCGTTCTCGTCGGGGATGGCCGTCTGGTCCTCGTCGGCCAGGCTCTGGGGCAGGCCCGTCTTCGGCTCGCTCAGCCGATGGCCCAGGCCCTTCCAGTAACGCACCAGGCGGTCCAACTCCTTGTCGGTCACATAGCAGCCCTGGAGGCGCTGGAGTTTGCTAGCGTCGGGGGCCATGTAGAGCATATCACCGCGCCCCAGCAGCTTCTCCGCGCCCGGCGTATCAATGACGACGCGCGAGTCGACCTGGCTGGTCACGGCAAAAGCGATGCGGGCCGGGAAGTTGGCCTTGATGAGGCCGGTGACCACGTCCACCGAGGGGCGCTGCGTCGCCA
>CAZFUK010000484.1:1882-4544 GCA_964522005.1 uncultured Anaerolineales bacterium
TCGCCAGGATGAGGTGGATGCCGGTGGCGCGGGCCATCTGGCCCAGGCGGATGACCGACTTCTCGACCTCGTCGGCGGCGACCATCATCAGGTCGGCCAACTCGTCCACGATGATGACGATAAACGGCAGCTTCGCCTCGCCCTTGCTCTCGGCGATGTCGTTGAAGCCGCTGATGTTGCGCGCGCCAAACTTGGCGAACAGCCGGTAGCGGCGGTCCATCTCGCGCAGCGCCAACTGCATGACGCCCACGACCTGCTCCATCTCGACAATCACGTCGGTCAACAGATGGGGGATGCCGTTGAAGCCGACCAACTCGACGCGCTTGGGGTCCACCATCAGGAAACGCAGCGTCTGCGGGGTGTGAGTCAGCAGCAAGCTGGCGACGATGGAGTTGATGCAGGCCGACTTACCTGAGCCGGTCGCGCCGGCGATGAGGCAGTGGGGCATGCGCGTCAGGTCCACCGCCATCGGCTGGCCCGACACGTCCTGGCCCAGTCCGAAGCCCAGGCGGTCCTCGCCCGAAATGGTGGCGAAGGCCTCCGACTCGAGCACGCCGCGCAGCGAGACGACGTGGGACTTGGCGTTGGGCACCTCGATGCCGACGATGGGCCGACCTGGCACGGGCGCTTCGATGCGGATGTTGGGCGCGGCCAGGGCCAGCGCCAGGTCGTTGGCGAGGGTGCTAATCTTGTTGACCTTCACCTTGGTCCGCGTGACCTGGCCCTTGCTGTCGCGCTTCTCGACATAGCCCGGCTCGACGCCGAACTGGGTGATGGCCGGTCCCTGGTTGACCTCGACCACGCGGGCCGGGACGCCGAACGAGCCGAGGGTATCCTCGATGATGCGCGCCTTCTGGCGAATCTCGTCGCGGCTGACCTCCTGCTCGATGTTGTCTTCCAGGATGTCGGAGAGGGGCGGCAGACGGTAGTCGCGGTTGGCGCCCAGGACGCGCGCTACGACCGGCTTGGGCGCGGGGGGAGCCTCCTGGAGCGGCAATTCTGGCTGCTTCGCCACGGGGGCCGAGGCCGGGGGCGCCGTCGGGGCGGCGGGGCCGCGGCCCCGCCGCGGGGGGGGGGGGGGGGCCGGGGGGGGCGCGGGGGGGGGGCGCGGGGGGGGGGGGGCGGGGCGGCGGGGGGGGGGGGGGCCGTGCGGGCCTCGATGGCCGGCCGGCCGCCGGTGCGAATGGTCAGCCCCGCGTCGTCCAGGCCGTTGTCCTGGTCACGCCCCCGCATTGAATTAATGGGCACCTGCCCGCGCCGCCAGTTGTCGGCCACTTCAGTAGAGGTGGCCTCGATCCAGCGCAGCAGGCTGATGAGCGGGCCGTGGGCGGCCAGCGTCAGCCCGACCACCAGGAACGCGAACAGAATCATCAGCGCGCCGAAGCCGCCGAGGGCGTCGCTCAGGCCCTGGCTGAGCACGCGGCCGACGAAGCCGCCGCCTCGCCCCTGGTCGACCAGCGCGTCGGGCGGAAGCTGCGTGAGCCAGCCTTCGCCCATGTGGACGAGGCCCAGCAGGGCCAGGAACACCACGGCCACGCCGCCCACCTGGTCCCACCGCACATCGGGCCGCTGGTCCAGGCTGTCGAATAGCAGGTAGAAGCCCGCCGCGCCCAGCCAGAAGGGCGAGACGACAAACGCCCAGCCCAGCAGCCGGCGCAGCGAGTTGATCCAGGCGTCGGTCAGTTCGCCCCGCGTGAAGAACAGGCTCAGGAGCGTGCCGAGCGCCGCCAGAATCAGCCCCACGCCCAGCATGGCCTCGATCTGAGCGGGCGTCAGGCCGGACGGCTCCTGGCCCTTCTTGGCCTTGGGTTTGGCCTTGGTCTTCGCCATCTAAAGCGCTTTCCTCTAGTTATGTCCTATCTTCATCCACTGTATGATAGCACAAATGAACGAATTTATCAAGCGTCTGGCCGGGACAAAACAGCGGCCCATCAGGATTAGACCCGACAGGCCGCTGTTTACTTACGAGAGACTGGCTTAACTCGACCGCTGCCCAAGCAGCAGGATCGGCGGGGTGGGGGCCGGGCTGCCGCCCACGGGTTCCTCGGTCACGCCGAACGCCGTGAAGTCGCGGGCGGAGATGGCCGGGTCTACGACCCAGGTGGTCGGCCCGCCAGGCGTCACCGAGTAGGTGCCCATCGGCACCGGGCCGGCCGTTCCGATGCCCCACAACTCGTAGACGCGGCCGGGGCGCGGCGTCGGCAAGCCCTGCGCCACGACGAGGGCGCGGTGGTCGTCGGTGAGGTAGACGCGGGCCGAAGCGGAGGGGGGCAGGCCGGACTGCGGCGCGAGCGTCACCAGGGAGGTGGCGCGAGTGAGCAGGCTAATCTGCTGCTGAACCTGCCCGCTCTGTTCCTGGGCCTGCGCCAACTGCGTCGTCAGGCGGGCCAGGTCGGCGTCGCGCTGGGCCAGGGCAGCGGTCAGCCGGTTGATTTCCGCCGACTGCTGGCCCTGCTGCGCGGCGAGGGCCGTCTGCGCTGCGGCCAGGTCACGCTGGACGGAGGCGAGGCGCACCCCCAGGCCCAGCGCCAGGACGAGACAGACGGCGGCCAGCGCGGGCGCCCAGCCGACGGCCAGGGCACGGCGCAGGCGCTCGCCCCAGGTGAGGGCGGGCGGGGTCGGGGCGACGCGGGGCAGGCTGCGCTGGCGCTCGGCGCGGACG
>CAZFUK010000485.1:0-4534 GCA_964522005.1 uncultured Anaerolineales bacterium
CCTCAGCGCCGGGACAAGCCCCCGCGCCCGCCCCCGCCAGTGTCGGCGGGCCGACCCTGCCCGCCACCCACCGCAACGTGACGCTCAACATTGACGGCAAGGATCACACCCTCGTGGTGGACGTGCGCGAGAGCCTGTGGGAGGTGATGACCTACAAGCTGGGCATGGCCTCCTCCAACGTCGGGTGCGACCGCGCCCAGTGCGGCGCCTGCGCCGTGGTGGTTGACGGTCTCGCCGTCAATAGCTGCACCGTCCTGGCGGCTCGCCTCGGTCGCGGCCAGAAGATTATGACGGTGGACAGCCTCAGCAAGAGCGCGAACCCGGCCGACCTGCACCCGGTGGCGCGGGCCTTCCACGAAGAGGGCGGCTTGCAGTGCGGTATCTGCACGCGCGGCTTCATCATGTCCACCTACGCGCTGCTGACCCACAACCCGACCCCCAACGAGGCCGACATCCGCGAGGCGCTGGCGGGCAACATCTGCCGCTGCTCCGAGTACCCCAAGATCTATGAGTCGGTCTTCCGCGCCGCTGAAGACATGCGCAAGAAAGCCTAAAGGGAGGAGATGGCCATGGCTAAGGTAGACGTCATCCGAGCCATACAAGATCACCGCTACGCCAACTCCTTAACCCCGGACGAATGGCGCCAGTTCGCCAACCACCCGGAGTGGGATTTGCTGGCGGGTGAGATGCCTGAGGTGATCGCCCCCTTCGTCCAGAAGTATGGCGATAAACTGCCGTTCCCGACCGCCAGCACCGAGCGGTCCGCCAACCCGTCGTTGGCCGCCACCAACTTCTCGGTCCTCGGCACCCGCGTGCGCCGCCTGCAAGGCCCCGGCACCGTGACCGGCCAGGGCCGCTACACCCAGCATATCGTGCCGGGCGGCACGCTGTTTATGAAGACGCTGCGCAGCCCGCACCCGCACGCCAAGGTTTTGAAAGTAGACACGAGCAAGGCGGAGAAGCTGCCCGGCGTGCGCTACATCCTGCATCGCGGCAACCTGCCCAAGGAATACCAGGACGTCCGCCTCGGCGGCGGCCCGCCCTACCGTGACCTGTTTAACGAGGAGATTTACGAGGTCGGCTCGCCCGTCGCGGCCATCGCCGCCGACTCGGAGCACATCGCCGACGAGGCCATGCGCCTGATCGAAGTCCAGTACGAGGTCATGCCGCCCGCGCTGAACTTCTTGGAGGCCATGAAGGCGAGCACGCCCAAGCAGTGGGACAACAAGCTGGACGGCACGACCATCAACGTCGAGTCACCGTTCAAGCGCGGCGACGCCGCCAAGGGCATGGGCGAGGCCGAGGCCACGGTGGAGAACGTCAGCACGCGCGCCACCGAGCAGCACATGGCGTTGGAGATGACGACGAGCGTGGGCTGGTGGAACAACGACAAGTTCACCATGGTCTACACCAACCAGCACTCGCACGGCACGCGCGACGGTCTGGCGCAAGCGCTCAAGTTGCCGCAGAACAAGGTGCGCGTCATCCAGCCCGGCTACGTCGGCTCTGGCTATGGCTATCGGTCGGGCATTGACCTGGCCGAGGTCCACGTTGCCCTGCTCTCCAAGCTGACCGGCCGGCCCGTGCGCTACATGTACACCCGCGAAGAGGACTTCGTCACCCGCACTCACCGCCCACAGTTCTACAACGAAATGAAGCTGGGCGTGAAGAAAGACGGTACGATTACCGCGCTCCAGGGCAAGGTGGTCGCCAACGTCGGCGCGCAGCGCGCCAGCGCGGCGTCGGGGTCGTGGTACGGCATCCAGCACACCTACAAGATTCCTAACATGCAGCTGGAGGCGGTGGACGTCTTCACCAACTCCTACAAGTCTGGCCCGTATCGCTGCGTCAGCCACCCGTCCGGTACGCTCGCCATTGAGACGTTGATGGACATGGCGGCGTACAAGATCGGCATGGACCCCTACGAGTTCCGCCTCAAGAACCTCAACCTCAAGGGCAACGTTGACACCAACAAGGCCTTCAGCAACCCCGGCCTCGAGACCTGTCTGCGCGAGGCAGCCAAGGCCATCGGCTGGAAGGACAAATTCCACAAGCCGCGCGCCAAGGAAGTCCGCCCGGGCGTCTACCACGGCATCGCCATTGTCGCCAACTGCTGCAACCACGGTGCGGGCACGGGTAGCGCGACGGGTAGCTGCATCATCACCTCCGACGGTTCGCTCCAGGTCATCTCGGCCAGTAATGATATTGGTTCAGGCCAGCGCACCACCCAGGCCATTATCGCCGCTGAGACCGTCGGCATCCCGCTGGAGCGCACCTCCATCGCCTTCGAGGTGGACACCGACTTCAACTCCGACTCGGGCGGCACCAACGGCAGCCGCCAGACCAACACGGCGGGCTGGGGCATGTACGAGGCGGCCATGGACGCCAAGCGCCAGGCGCTGGACTGGGCCGCCAAGAAGATGATGGACGATGCCAAGAAGGCCGGGCAGACGCTCACCCTCAAGGCCGAAGACCTGGACATTGTCAAGGGCGAAGTGGTCATGAAGAGTGACGCCAGCAAGAAGCTCGCGCTGCGTGACGTCATCGCCTTCGCCAGCGGCCCGATCATCGGCCGCGGCCTCCATATCCAGGACCCCACCTGGGAGCGCACGGCATTCTTCGCCGCCGCGTGCGAGGTCGAAGTGGACACGCTGACCGGCTCGGTTGCCGTGACCAAGTATGTCGCCACCCACGACGTGGGCCGCGCCATCAACCCCTTCATCCTGGAGCAGCAGATTGAAGGCGGCGTGATCATGGGCATCGGGGCGGCGCTGCACGAGGAGATGCTGATTGACCAGGCGACCGGCCTGCCCATCAACCCCAACATCCTCGACTACAAGGCCCTGTCCATCAAGGACGTGCCGAGGACCATTGACGTGGTCATCGTGGAGCACCCCAAGGACTACGGCGTGTACGGGGCGCACGGCGTGGGCGAGCCGCCCATCAACCCGCCGGCGGCTGTCATCGCCAACGCTGTCTACAACGCCATTGGTGTGCGCGTTGATCGTATGCCGATTACCCGCGATAAGATCCTCGCGGCCCTCAAGACGGTGTAGAGGAGGGACGACGTGAAATCCTTTGAACTGTACGATGCCACTTCGGTTCAGGAGGCGGTCGCCCTGCTCACCAAGTTCGGCCCCACCTCCAAGGTGGTGGCCGGGGGCAGCGACCTGGTCACCGGTGTCATGAAGGACTGGGTGCGCGGCAAGGGGATGCCCTATCCGGAGAAGCTGATTGACATCACGACGATTCCGGAGATGGTCGGCATCAAGGTCGCCAACAACGCGCTGACGGTGGGCGCGGCGACGACGTTGACCTCCGTCGTGGACTCGCCGGACATCCGCAAGACGTGGCCCATCCTGAGCCAGTCGGCCGAGAGCGTGGCCTCGCCGCTCATCCGCAACTTCGCCACCCTGGGCGGCAACATCAACCAGCGGCCGCGCTGCTGGTTCTTCCGAGGCGAGAACTTCGCCTGCTACAAGAAGGGCGGCGACTTCTGCTTCGCCGTGACGGGCGACAACCGCTACCACGCCATCATCGGCGGCGAGTTGTGCTACATCGTCCACCCGTCGGACACCGCGACCGCGCTGTTGGCGCTCAACGCCAAGGCCACCGTCGCCAGCCCGAGCGGCCAGCGCGAGGTGCCCTTCGACAACTACTTCACCGGCCCGCGCGAGGACGTGCTGCGCGAGAACGTACTCAAGCACGACGAGCTGCTGGTCAACGTGACGGTGCCGCAGCCGGCCGCGAACACGCGCATGGCCTTCTTCAAGCTCAAGGACCGCCAGGTCTACGACTTCGCGCTGTGCAGTGTGGCGGCGGTGTTTACGGAGGAGAACGGGGTCTGGAAGGATGGCCGTATCGTGCTGGGCGGCGTCTCGCCCGTGCCGTACCGCGCCAAGGTCGTCGAGGAGGCGCTCGTCGGCAAGAACATCAAGCAGGCCGCCAAGGACGCGGCGGGCCGCATCCGCACCGTCGCCCGCCCCATGAGCCTCAACGGCTATAAGGTGGACATCGCCGTTGGCCTGATTGAGCGCGTCCTGACGAGTACCCTGGTGTAGTCAGTCGTCGGTATGGAGTAGTCGGTCGTCGGTATGGAGCAGTCAGTCGTCGGTATGCAGTAGTCGGTAGTCAGACCTGAATACAACCTTCTATCTGACTACCGACTACCGACTACTGGCTACCGACCACGAACCACTAGCGATTGTGGCGTTCCAGCACCGCCTTGGTCGCGCGGACCATCCAGCCGTGGATGACGCCATTGGTGGCGATACAGCCGCCCCGCGAGTAGAGCCACGAGCCGCCGAGGATGTCGGTCAGGATGCCGCCGCTCTGGCTCAACAGCACCGAGGCCGCCGCCACATCCCAGGGTTTGAGGGCGGTGTGGTAGTAGGCGTGGTAGCGGCCGGCGGCGACGTAGCACAGGCCGAGGGCGGGCGAGCCGAGGGCGTTGAGGGTCACGGCCTGGCCGCCGAGCAGGCTGGCGATGTTGACGGTGTCCTGGCGGTCGCTCCACTCGCCCGGCCAGTCGGTC
>CAZFUK010000486.1:0-4519 GCA_964522005.1 uncultured Anaerolineales bacterium
AGACGACCCTGGCGAACCTGGTGCTCGGCTTCTGGCCGCCGGACGAGGGGGAGATCACGCTAGGGGGGGTGGACCTGCGCGACCTGACCGACGACGAGCTACGCCGGCGGGTGGGAGTCATCGCCCAGCAGACCTACCTGTTCAACGCGACGGTCCGCGAGAACCTGCTCATCGCCCGGCCCGACGCCTCCGACGCGGACCTGGTCCAGGCGGCGCGGCAGGCCCAGCTCCATGACTTTATCCTCTCGCTGCCCGTGGGCGATGCTACTCAGGTAGGCGAGCGTGGCCTGCGGCTGAGAGGCGGCGAGCGCCAGCGCCTCGCCTTCGCTCGCACGCTGCTACGCGATACACCCATTGTGATTCTGGACGAGCCGACCGCCAACCTCGACCCGGTCACCGAGCGGGCGCTGTTCGCCGCGCTGCGCGAGGCGCTAGCCGGGCGGACGGTCATGCTCATCACCCATCGGCTGGTCCAAATGGAGCGGCTGGACGGGATTGCCGTCTTGGACAAGGGGCGGGTTGTCGAGCGGGGGCGGCACGCGGACTTGCTGGCATCGGGGGGCCTGTACGCCCGGCTGTGGCAGTTGCAGCACCGAGGTTTGAGTTCAGGCATAAACAGAGAGACCTGACAGGTTTTGGAAAACCTGTCAGGTCTTGCCGCACACTGCCCAGTCTGAATGACTACGGGCGGATGGCAACCACCTCGCCCACGTCCTTCAAAACGCTCTTGTTGGTGACATACAGCGTTCCGTCGGGAGCGACCGCCACGCCGCCGGGCGCGAACAGGCCCTCCGCGACCGTCGTCTTGGTCCCGTTGGCCGCCACGCGGGTCACCGCCCCCGGCCACTGGCCCGTATTCTCGGCGGCGAGTACGCCGTTGCGGGCGATCTCCACCACGTACAGACTACCGTCGCGGGCGAAGGCGACGTCAATGATGCCCGTGAAGCCGCTGGCAAAGACCTCGGGCGTCCCACCCTGGGCCGGCACGCGGTAGACGTTCGCCCCGCCAATCGGGAACGGGAAGCCCGTCAGTTGGCCGACGTAGTAAGCGCCATCGGGGCCGACGGCGACCGATGTGGGCACGGCCTGCATGGGAATCTGGGCGCCGGGTGGCAGGCCCAGGAAGGGCGGCGCGGCCGTCATGCGGTTCGGGAAGACGGCCAGCGTGGTGCGGTTGCCGTAGGCGTCAATCTGCACCAGGCTGTTGCCACCCGCGTCCACGACGATCTGCTTGCCCGGCAGGGCCAGCACCGCGTAGGGGTTGCTGTCAATGGCGCCACCGTCCGGGTTGGCCGTGCTCTCGTAGCCACTCACATCGTTCACGCTGCGCCAGCCGCGACTAGGCGCACCCTGGAGGAGATTGCCGAACATCGCGCCGCCGGCTCCCCAATTCTGGGCGCGCTGGCGCGGGTCGCCGCCCAGGCCAATGGCGATAAAGCCGTTGGTCCGCGAGGAGAACGCGATATCGTGCGGACCGGTCGCGCCGTTGCCGCTCTCGGGGGCATAAGAGGGCAAGCCCGTCACAATGCGTTCCTGGTAGCGGCGCCAGAGGTCTACACGGGTGATGGAGCCTGTGGGGCCGTAGCACTGGGTCTCGCCCGGGCCGGCCGCCGCGCAGGGGCCTGAGCCTCCCATGCCCGCTTCCGCCACGTAGAGCGCCCCGTCAGGACCGAATGTGATGCCGCGCGGGTTGTTCAACCCCGACGCGACGACGGGGAAGGTCGGGTTCTCCGCCGCCGCTACCCCGGTCAGCAGCACGGCAACGACCAGAGTGACTACAACAAGCAAGATGTTGCGCCGCATGTACTCTCCTGTGCCTTTGGTGTCTTGGGGGGACCGCCATGGACAGCCACGTGTAAAACGTGTTCCCCTATTATACGCGATATTGGGGAAAAATAGTTTACCTGAAGGTGAAGTTTGTGAGCGGAAACAAAAATCCGCCCATCCAGTGATGGGCGGAAGGTCACACCGTATGGCTCAAGACGACCTCTTACATCCCCGCCAGGGCCGGCTCGGAGGCATCGGCCTCGGTGGGCTGGAACACCTCATCCAGCCAGTCGAAGACAATCTGACTCATCAGGCTCAGGTTCGTGCCGCCCCCGTGGCTGTCGGCGCCCTCGTTGCGCGGCGCGACGAACAGGCGGTTGTTGGGGTTGGCGATCTTGTCCAGGCAGTGGTAGGCCCAGGCGCGGCCCGCCTCGAACGAGCGATACTCATTCTCGGGAATCAGGTTGAGCGTCGGGCAGGTGATCTGCGTCGGGTCGAAGGTGTAGGCGCGGCAGACCCGAATCAGGTCGGTCAGGCTGCGCACACCCCAACGCCACTTGTACGTCTCCAACAGGCGGATGGTCGGCTCGAAGCGGCGCGGCTCGAAGCGCCGCCACAGCTTGAACAGGAGGGAGGTTTCCAGCTTGGGCAGGATGGGCGCCCAGATTTGGGACATGTCCAGAATCAGGCTGCACGCGACGATGGCCTTGAGGCGCTTCTCGCGCGTGGCGGCGCGCGGCACGAGATAGCCGCCGCCGCTCAGACCATAGGCGGCCAGGCGCTCGCGGTCCACGTCCGCCCGACTGAGCGCGTAGTCCACCACGGCGAACATGGGCGTCTCGGCGTCGGGCCGCCAGACCAAGCCCCGGTTGGGCAGGTCGCCCTGGCCGGGCAGGTCCACCATGAGGACGTTGTACCCGCGCTTCTGGCCGGCGGGGCCGATGTAGAAGTAGAGGTCTTCGAGGAAGGTGTCGCCGCCGCCAATCATAATCAGCGTCGGGCGCGGCGTGGTGTCGGCGGCCGCTTTCAGGAACAGGCCGGGCAGTGTCGTGCCGCCGAAGGGGATGTTGACCTGCTCCAGCGGGAGGTCAAGCAGCGATGCGCCGCAGCGGAAGCACAGGCGGGCCTGGTCGAGTTGCTCGGTGAAGCGCTTGTCCACGCGGGGGTTCATAAAGGCCAGGGCCGCGCGGTAGTAGATGTAGGCGCGGAGATAGGCTTCCCGCGCGCTGACGAGATGGCCGTGGCTCAGCGAGTCGGCGGCGCGCTGTTCGACGCGCTGGCCGAGGCCGGTCCAGGCGTGAATCCAACTGTCCAGGTCGCCGTCGCGCATCTCCGAAGCGGCGAAGAAGCCCTCGCCTAACTCGGCGCCGCCATTCGTCTCAGTGCCCGCCAGCCACTGGAAAAAGAAGTCGAATGTCGGGTGCTTGAAGTGGTAACGCACACGGGGCGTTCGGGTCAAGGCATTGCTGTTTGGCATCGGGGCCTCCTTACGGCATTCGCTGCCCCCAAGTATATACCAGACTCGTCAATAATGTGTAAAGAAAGCACCACTCCACGTGAAGGTCGGCGTGGGTAGATTTGATGACTCGCTTGACTCTGGCTATCCTGTAACTGGCGTGAACAATGATGTGCGCCGCCAAGAAAGGAGACCGAATGCGCCGCTTACGTCCCACCTCTGTGACCGTGCTGGCCCTCCTTCTTCTTGCGCTCGGTTTAGCTGCCTGGTCCGCCTCGCCGGCCCAGGCCCGAGTGACCCCGTATAGCCCCGACTTCCCCGTGTCCGACGCTTTGCGCCCCGCCGCGCAAGCCACCACGATTCCCACCACCGTGACCCCTGGTACGCCTGGCCCCACCGCCACGCGCACCCCGGCCCCAACGTCTACCCCCTGGGACACGCGCATCCACACCGTCCAGGGCGCGGCCCACCGCTCGCCGTATACGGGCGCGCGGGTCATCGTGCCCGGCATCGTGACGGCGGTCGGCGCCAACGGCTTCTGGCTGCAAGACCCCGACCCCGACAACGACCCGTCCACCTCTGAAGGCATCTTCGTCTTCACGAGTTCCGCGCCTGCCGTCAGCCCCAGCTACCAGGTGCGCGTCGAGGGTACCGTCACCGAGTTTCGCTCCGGCGGCAGCTCTTCGGCCAACCTGAGCCTCACCGAGATTACCCAGGCCCGCGTGCAGGTCGTCGCCACGGCCCAGCCGATTCCGACGCCGGTTCGCATCGGCATGGGCGGGCGGATGCCGCCGACGAGTGTGATCGAGGACGACGCCAACGGCGATGTGGAGACCAATGGCGTGTTTGACCCGGCCTCCGACGGGCTGGACTTTTACGAGAGCCTGGAAGGGATGCTCGTCCAGGTGGATAACGCGCTAGCCGTCAGCCCGACGACGCGCTTTGGCGAAACCGCCGTCGTGCCGGACAACGGCAGTTGGGTGACGGGCCTCAGTTCGCGCGGCGCGCTGGTCATCCGGCCCGGTGACTTCAACCCAGAGCGCATCCTGGTGGACGATACCCTCGTCCCGAACCCGCCCCAGGTGGCGGTCGGCGCGCGCTTCACGACGCCCATCCTCGGCGTGATGGACTACACCTTTGGCAACTACAAGCTGTTCAACATCAACCCGCTGAACGCCCAGGGGGGCGTGACGCCGGAAGCGGTGGACACGCCCACCGCCAACCAGTTGACCATCGCCTCCTACAACGTCCTGAACCTCGACCCGACCGACCCGCCCAGCAAGTTCGACGACATCG
>CAZFUK010000487.1:0-4515 GCA_964522005.1 uncultured Anaerolineales bacterium
GTAGCCCTCAGCCACGGACTCGGTGTACGCGGCCAGCACTGTCTCGCGCCCGGCGAACGCGCTAACCAGCATCATCAGGGTCGAGCGCGGCAGATGGAAGTTCGTGATGAGGGCGTCCACCGCGTGGAAACGGTAGCCCGGCGTGATGAACAGGCGGGTCCAGCCGGAATAAGGGGTGAGGGGCGAGGGGCGAGGGGCGAGGGAGGAGAGAGGACCTTCTTCCCCACCACCTACCACCCAGTGCCCTGGGTCCAGGCCCTCGCAGGCCACGGCCGCCGACTCCAGGACGCGCACCGCTGTCGTGCCCACGGCGACAACGCGGCCCCCTGCCGCCCGCGCCGCCTGGATGGCGTTGGCCGTGGTCTGCCCCAGTTCGGCCCACTCGCTGTGCATGACGTGCTGGCTCGCGTCCTCGACCTCGACGGGGCGGAAGGTGTCCAGCCCGACGTGGAGCGTGACAAAGGCGAAGCCAATGCCCTGGTCGGCCAGGCGCTGGATAAGCTCAGGCGTAAAATGCAGGCCGGCCGTGGGCGCGGCCGCCGACCCAACGACGCGGCTGTAGACCGTCTGGTAGCGTTCGGGGTCGGCCAGCGGCGCATGGATGTAGGGCGGCAGGGGCGTCACGCCAATGGCGGGCAGCAGCGGCTCAATGGGCGCGTCGAAGCGCACCAGCCGCCCGCCCGCTTCGGTCTCGCCCACAATCTCGGCCCCCACCCCGCCGTCGCCCAGCGCCAGCCGCGTGCCCGGCGTCAGCCGCCGCCCCCGCGCCAGCGTCTCCCAGGTGACGCCGTCCACCGGCTTGAGCAGCAGCAGTTCGACCCGCGCCCCGCCGGGCAGCTTGCGGCCCAGCAGCCGCGCCGGGCGGACGCGGGAGTCGTTCGCCACCAGCAGGTCGCCGGGCCGCAGGAAGAGGGGCAGGTCATAGAAGTGGTGGTGGGCGCGGTGGCCAGTCGCTCGGTCTAGCACGAGCAACCGGCTGCTGTCCCTCGGCTCCACGGGCGTCTGGGCGATGCGATCGGCGGGCAGGTGGTAGTCGTAGTCCTGAACCAGCAGAGGATGAGTCACAGGTCAACCGTTCGGATGATAAGCCGATACTCTTTTAGTACGGGAAGCATAGCATAGACCCGTCTGGAGGGCAAATCCCTCTTGACAGCCCTGCACCCGCTGTGATACAATCTGGGCAAGATTACGGAAGGAGGTGAATGATGCTGCGCTACGGTTCTGCCCTGCTTCGCGCCCTGGCCGCCGCCCGCCACGGGCTGGTGGGCCTGGCCTCTGTTGATAGCCGTAGTGCGCTTGTTCACCGGTAGATAGCGTTAGACTATCCGCCGTGGGCGCACCGGCTGCTGCCCACGGCATTCTCATGCCGTCAGACCGCTTGCGGCTGCCGTGGGCCTCCCTTTGCGCCCACGGCTTTTTGTTTGCCTGATGCTCTTTAGAACCAACCAGCGGATGCGAGTGTCATGCTGAGCCGAAGGCGAAGCATCTCACCTTGCGAGGCGCGAGACCCTTACCCCGAGTACGGGGCACAGGTCGCTTCGCTCAGGGTGACAGTCGTAGACACTTTCATCACTTTCGTTAAGGGAGGGAGGTCACATGCTCACGACTGTAGAGGCCACGGCCCGCCTCCGGACCACGCCGGCGCTGTACGACGAGGACACGGTCGCGCTCGATGTGCGCGACGTCGTCAAGGCGTTCGATGGGCAGGGAGCCGGGACATGGTGGCAGCGAGTGAGTGGGAAAGCTCCCGTTGCAGCGACCCAGGTACGCGCTGTAGACCATGTCAGCTTCTCCGTCCGACGCCGCGAGGTCTTTGGCATCCTCGGCCCGAACGGTTCTGGAAAGTCAACCCTGATCCGCCTGCTCTCGACCCTGCTCATCCCCGACAGCGGCCAGGTCTCCGTCTTCGGGCTGGATGTGGCGAAGGACGAGCGCCAGGTGAAGCGCATGATCAACCGCGTCTCGGTAGACGCCGCCTTCTTCAAGAAGCTCAGCCCCATGGAGAACCTGCTCTACGCCGGCCGGCTCTACGGCCTGGACGGGCAGGCCATCCGCCAGCAGAGCCTGGAGATTCTGGAGCGCCTGGGCCTGGAGCGCAAGGCCGTCTTTGAGCCGATGGAGGACATGTCGCGCGGCATGCAGCAGAAGGTCGCCATCGCCCGCGCCTTCCTCACCTCGCCCATCCTGATGCTGCTAGACGAGCCGACCACCGGCCTCGACCCGCGCTCCAAGCGCGAGGTGCAGGCCGTGGTCCAGGACCTGCGTGCCGTCCACGACGCCACCGTCGTCCTGACGACCCACGACATGGACGAGGCCGAGGCCCTGTGCGACCGTATCGCCATCATCGACAGCGGCAAGATCGTCGCGCTGGACACGCCCGACGGCCTCAAGAGCCGCGTCGCCCGCAACGGCCACGCGCCCACCCTGGAAGACGTGTTCATGGCCCTGACGGGCAAGCACCTGGTCGCTGAAGAACAGGCTGCTTGACAGGGAGCAACGAGTTGAATGTTATGTCCGACTACGTAGCAACGTTCATGGTGGGGCAAGCGCGTGTCGCCGTCATCAACACGGCCTACGCCGATTGGAACTTTCCGGCCGGGCTGGACACCGCCGCCTCGCCCTGGTGGCCGTCCTACGCGGCCCAGCTCGAGCGGCCCGTCTGGTCCCATCACAACGTCGTGCACATCGCCCTGGCCGACGCCTCCATCCTTGTCGACACCAGCTTCGACGATCTGCCCGACTCACCCTACCAGCCGCCGCGCTTTCGGCGCACCGTGGACGTGAGTGTCGCGCTGCGTGAAGTCGGCGTCCAGCCCGAGGCCATCACACATGTCGTGATGACCCACGCCCACGACGACCACATTGGCGGGGTGACGGTGAAACAGGGACCTGACTACAGGCTCCGCTTCCCGCAGGCCCGCGTCTTCCTGGGTCGTCGGGATTGGGAGGGCAACCCCGACCGCGACGACCCGGCCGAGGTCTGCGCCTGGACCCTCAACGTGGTTGACCGCGCCGGACGGCTCGTCCTGGTGGACGGCGCTCAGGGGGTCGCGCCGGGTGTGACCCTCCTGGCTGCCCCTGGTGAGACGCCCGGCCACCAGATCGTGCGCGTCCAGTCCGACGGCCAGACCGGCTACATCCTGGGCGACCTGTTCCACCATCCCGTGATGGTCGAGCAGCCCTGGGTGAACCGGGGCCGGGATGTCCAACAGGTGTTGGCCTCTCGGCGCCGGCTGGCCGAGGCGGCGCTGGCGGAAGATGCGTTATTAGTGGCCTACCATATCGAGACGATTGGCAAACTGCGACCCACCGCGACTGGGTTCACCTGGCAGCCAGTCATGCCCATCGGCTCGTTGACCCTCTCAAACGGAGAGGGGGAGAGATAACGATGACCCTGAACCTGATCGCGCATGAAGTCCGCGCGTCGTTCGCCTTTGTCGAGCGCAACTTCAACCTCATCAAACGCTACCGCTGGTGGGAAGCCGTCTGGATTATGTACGGCATCGCCAACGCCCTGGCCGTCACCTACATCGGCGCGGGCATGGGCGCCATCACCGGGCAAGCCCTGGATACCCGCTACCTCGTCCTCTACCTGCTCATCGGCACCGTCGTCTGGCGCTACCTGGCGATTATGTTCGACTCAATCGGCGAGATGATTATGTGGGAACGCTGGGAAGGCACGATTGAGTACACCATGATGGCGCCGGTCCACCGCCTGACCCACCTGGTCGGCCAGACCCTCTTCTCCATCCTCTACGGCCTGTTCCACGCCAGCCTGATTCTGCTCGCCGTCGCGTTCTTCTTCCACATAGACCTGAGCCAGGCCAACTTCGGCGCGGCGCTGGTCGTGCTCATGGCGGGCAGCATCTCGTTCATCGGCGTCGGCATCATCGCCGCCGTCCTGCCCATGCTCTACCCGGAGCGCGGCGCGCAGATGATCAACTTCGCCCAGGCCCTGTTCCTGCTGGCGTCGGGCATCTACTACCCCGTCAGCGTCCTGCCGACCTGGCTCCAGCCGATCTCGGCGCTGTCGCCCGCCACCTACGCCCTCGAAGGCATCCGCGCCGCCCTGCTCCAGGGCGCGTCCCTGGCGAGCCTGCTGCCGACCGTCGGCATCCTGACCCTGACCGGCCTGATCACCATCCCGCTGGGGGTCGTGGTCTTCAACTGGGGCGAACGCTACGCCAAGCGCACCGGCAAGCTGAAGCGGAACGGGTAAGACAAGCGTGATACGTATTTCGTAATGCGTATTTCGTATCCAGAACGAGAATACGGATTACGCACTACGAAATACCGACTACGCACCACATGCCTAGGAAATACGGACTACGGACTACGCAATACGCAATACGCACGACGGCAGGAGGACCTATGTTAATCCAGATGTTTGACCCCCGCACCGCTAGCGAGCGCGAGTGGCTCGCCCTGAACCAGTTCACCAACGCCTGCCGCGCCGAGCAGTGGCCCGACGACCTGCCCCTGCCGCTGGAGTGGCTCAAGCTGCGCTTCCTGGGC
>CAZFUK010000488.1:0-4509 GCA_964522005.1 uncultured Anaerolineales bacterium
TGGCGAAGTTTGGCGAAGCGCCCATCGCCGAGGAAACCGACCGCAAGATCAAGATTCCTCAGGATGTCTACGAGACCCCCATTGAGGACTTGAGCCTCTCGGCCCGCGTGTTCAACAGCCTCAAGCGGGCTGGCATCACGCGCGTGGGCGAGGTGCTGGAGAAGCTGGTGAAGGGCGAGGACGAGCTACGGCGAATTCGTGGCGTCGGCACGGGCGCGATTGACGAGCTGAAGGAAGTCTTGACCAGCCGAGGCTGGCTGCAATACGCGGGCGACCTGGGGTCCAGCGAGAGCGCAACGGAGGGCGACGACGACGATTTATAGTTTGTCCGAAGCGAGGGACGCCGTGGTTGAGAACAATCGCTCGACCGAAGTGCGGATAGAGGTAGAGGCGAGTTCGCGCAACTATGCGCGGTTTCGGATTGGTCCGCTGGACCGAGGGTACGGGACGACGGTAGGGAACGCGCTGCGGCGGGTGCTGCTGAGTTCGCTGCCAGGAGTAGCGGTGACATCCATCAAGATCGATGGGGTGCATCACGAGTTCTCGCCGATACCGACGGTGAAAGAGGACACGACGCGGCTGATCCTGAACGTGAAGCAGTTGCGGCTGAAGCTCGCGCCGAACGTGGATGGGCCAGTGCGGATGCGGCTGGAAGCGCGGAGCGCGGGAGTGGTGACGGCGGCGGACATCGAGACGCCGAGCGAAGTAGAGATCATCAACCCTGAGCTAGCGCTGCTGACGCTGGACGGCAACGGGCACATTGACATGGAGATGGTGGTGCAGCGAGGGCAGGGGTACCTGCCAGCGGAGCGCCACAGTGGGCGGCTGGCGATTGGGGAGCTACCGGTCGACGCGATCTTCAGCCCGGTGCGGAAGGCGTCGTTTCGAGTAGAGCCAGCGCGCGTGGGACAGGCGACGGACTTTGACGGGCTGGTGCTGGAGGTATGGACAGACGGGACGATGGCGCCGCAAGACGCGGTGCAGCGAGCGGCGAAGCGGCTGGTGGAGGAGTTCCAGCGGGTGGCGAAGTTTGGCGAAGCGCCCATCGCCGAGGAAACCGACCGCAAGATCAAGATCCCCCAGGATGTCTACGAGACCCCCATCGAGGACCTCGGCCTGCCGGTACGTGGTTATAACTGTCTTAAGCGCGCGGGGCTGACCCACGTGGGGCCGGTCCTGGAGCGGATGTCGCAAGGCGACGATGCGATGATGGTCATCCGCAATTTTGGTCTGAAATCGCTGAATGAACTAAAGGATGCGCTAGCCCAGCGGGGTTGGATGCAGTACGTAGAGACGCCAGCCACGAGCAACGGCGCGGGCCGTCTCGAAGACAGTCTCGACGTAGACGGTCTAATCATGACATCCCCCAGTTGGGGGGAGGACTAAGACACATGCCTCATCAAGTTTATGGACGCCACCTGGGGCGCAACGAAGCCCAGCGGCGCTCTCTCTTTCGCAATCTGATTACGGCTCTCTTCCGCTACGAGAGCATCAAGACCACCGAGGCCAAGGCCAAGGCCATTCGGGCCGACGCGGAGAAGCTCATCACCCGCGCTAAGCGCGGCGAGCCGGGCCGCCTGGTCCAGATCGCCCAGGAGGGCGACGCCACGCGCCTGACGGCGATGGTGGGCCGGGCGAGCGCCGAGCGCCTGCTGGGCCTGGCCCGCAACGGCCAGACCGCCGACCTGGAGAAGGCGGCGGCCCAGATCGCGCTGCACGCGCGTCGTGTGATTATGCAAACCATCCACGACGGCGCGGTGGTGGATCACCTGATTCACGACATCGCTGCTGAGTTCGTGGAGCGGCCGGGCGGCTACACCCGCATCCTGAAGATTGGCCCGCGCCAGGGTGACGCCGCCGACATGGTGATTCTGTCCCTGGTGGAGTAAGGTGGACGCCCAGGCGTCGCCCGCCCAGCGTCGGCTACGCGCCACGGTGGAATACGACGGCGCCGACTTTGTCGGGTGGCAGGTCCAGGACGAGGGGCGCGGAAGAAGCGTCCAGGCGGTCCTGGAGCAGGCGATTGAGCGGATTACCGGTCAGGTGGCCCAGGTCGTTGGTGCGGGCCGCACGGATGCGGGGGTGCACGCGACAGGTCAGGTGGTTCACTTCGACACGCCCTGGCCCCGTGGGTTGGCCGAACTGGAACGCGCGCTGAACGCGGTGCTCCCGCCTGACGTGGTCCTGACCGAGTTGGCCGAAACCCGACCCGACTTTCACGCCCGCTACGACGCGCGCACGCGCGTGTACGTTTACACCATTCTGAACCAGCCCCGTCGGTCGCCGCTCCAGAGGCGGGCCGCCTGGCACGTCGCGGAAGCTCTTGACCCGGCGCGCATGCAGGCGGCGGGTGACCGGCTGGTGGGCCGCCACGACTTCCGTGCCTTTGGCCGACCTATGAAGGCCAGCGGTTCGACGGTGCGGACCGTCAGCGCGGTGCGGGTGGCGGCGAGCGGGACGGCCGACGGCCAGACCGTCCAGGTGACGGTGCAGGCGGACGCCTTCCTGCGCCACATGGTGCGTCGGCTGGTGTACGCCCTGGTCGAGGCGGGACGCGGGCGGCTGACGCCCGACGAGGTCGAGGCGATTCGGGCCTCGGCGGAGCCGGCCCTGCTGCATGGTATCGCCCCGCCCCAGGGGCTATGCCTGACGCGGGTTGTTTATGATGAGACTGAGCGATGACGAAGGGCAAACGGCGGGGACCGTGACGCACGGACCCACCGCATAGGAGTAGACAGTGAGTACATACGTCACGAAACCCACAGAGGTACAGCGCGAGTGGTACGTCGTGGACGCGCAGGGCAAGACCCTGGGCCGTCTGGCGACGGAAATCGCGCGTGTGCTGCGCGGCAAGCACAAGCCGACCTTCCAGCCGAATATTGACACCGGCGACTTTGTGATCGTCGTGAACTGTGATAAGGTCGTGGTCACAGGCGGCAAACTGGACGACAAGTTCTACGCGCGCCACTCGGGCTATCCGGGCGGCTTCAAGAGTGTCACGCTGCGCGACCAACTGCAGCAGCACCCCGACCGCGTGATTCTGGAGGCCGTCTGGGGCATGATTCCCCACAACCGCCTGGGCCGCCAGCAGATTCGCAAGCTGAAGATTTATCGCCGCGCCGACCACCCGCACGCGGCCCAAAAGCCGAAGCCGCTTGAGGTTTAACGAGGAGCTATGCCTACGACTTTTCCCGGTCAATATCACTATGCCGTCGGCCGCCGCAAGAGCGCCACGGCAGAGGTGCGTGTCTACCTGGCGGGCGACGGCACCGTCCTGGTCAACGACAAGCCCATCGTGGCCTACTTTGGCGACGGCAACCAGCGCCTGATTGACGAGGCCCTGGCCCCGCTCAAGGCGACCGGCAACGATGGCCGCTACAACGTGACGGTGCTCACGCACGGCGGCGGCGTCCACGGGCAGGCCGGCGCGATTCGCCTCGGCATCGCCCGCGCCCTCGATAAGTCCAACCCGGACCTGCACGGCGCGCTGAAGAGCGCTAACCTTCTGACGCGCGACCCGCGCGAGAAGGAGCGCAAGAAGCCGGGTCTGCGCCGCGCGCGCAAGCGGCCGCAGTACACCAAGCGCTAAGGCTCATCCTGGCGCGGGACTGTAGAGACGTGATATACCCCGAGTACGGGGCACTTTATCACGTCTCTACAGCGGTGGATAGGACGATAAGAGAAGCCCGCTTCGGCGGGCTTTCTGTCGTTACGCTTGTTACTGTCTGTCAGTTTTGGCTAGCAAATCGAGAACCCAAGCTCGGTCGACCGGTGATAACCGTGGGGGCGGAGGTGGTTTACCATAATTGATGGAGCGATCATAGGCCGCTTCATCATAAACCTCGCTCAGTGCAGCCCCCAAATTAAGCGAGACATCGGAATCCGGTGATCGCAATGGGACGGGAATAGTAGGGAGAGTATCCTGGAGCTTGATAGACCAAATCTGAGCTAACTGGCTGTGCGAGCGTGTCAAGGTCACTAAGTAGGGTACGCGCGGAATACGTGGATGGGTCAAGGACCGAGTGCCCCGACGTATCAGGTCAATCTCAATGATGTTTACCCCCGCCTCATATAGTTTCTGACGTTTCTCTCGGAAACGGGATAGGTGGGGTTCGCGTTTGTTGACCGGCGAGATAATCTCAATGTTGGTAATTAGTACATTCTCCGCTACATCACGTATTTGGATCGTCGCATACCGGACCCGCATGGCTTGGGGCAAGGCAATCGTGAACGAGGCGGGCGTGTTATAGGCGCTGTGAACCGACGCAGAGCCTATGACAGTTTCGGGTGTTGGATCATCGGCCTGGCGCACTATCTCGACATCAGGATACATAATGCCGATTTCGCTTTGAGGCGTCTCGTCAATGATAACCTGGATTTCGAGACGGGCTACATAACCGGGGCGGAGCTGTGGCGTTAGAAGTTGTCTGACTTTGGAGGCCAGGGCATGGTGGACATCCGGCCACAGGTAGCCTTCGAGATAGGGGTCCATACCGGGGAAGGGCGAGG
>CAZFUK010000489.1:0-4504 GCA_964522005.1 uncultured Anaerolineales bacterium
GGTAGACCAGCCGCTCCAGCGGGTCGAGCCGTCGCGCGACCTCATCGTCCCAGCCATAGTTGACATAGGTGAACACTGTACTCTCCTCAACACGGATGGACCTGGATTGAGGCTGACTCTAGGCCCCCGCCGGGCTTTTGTCAAACGCGAGCGTCGCCTGTCCCCTGTTTCCCAGCCAACCTCCCAGCCTTTGGGAAGCCGCGCCTCTAGCGCCTGGGAAGGTGGGCGTGATATGCTAGGGCCATCAGTGACACACCCTACCACACAAGGAGACAAGCGACATGTTAACCCCCATCACCCCTGGCATCCCGTCCACCCGGTCCGACCGCCTGGCCTATGCGAGTGGTATCCTCGCCGGCCTCATGCACCTCGTGTTCACCGCCTTGTTCGTCGGGTTCGTACTGCCCCAACTGCCGCCCGTCGGCGCGCCGCCCGCCGAGTTCGCCACCGCCATTGTCCAGGAGAGCGCCAGTCCCGTCTACACCCTGGTGTCCTTCCTGCTCATCGTGCCCATGCTTGTCCTGGTGCCGTTCTTTGGCGGCCTCTATACCCGGCTGCGGCGCATCGAGGGCGAGGCCGGGAGCGTCGCCATCACCGTTTTGGCGGCCGGCCTCGTCTTTAGCCTGCTCACGCCCATCGCCGAGTTCGTGGAGCATCACCTGATGTTCAACCTGGCCCTGGCCGGGGTGGACCCCCGCATCGTCCAGAGCACGGACGGCATGACGCCGACCTCCTTCGCCCTGGGCGGCCTGTTGCAGATTCTGATCCTGCTGGGCACGACGAGCCTCCTGCGGCCGCAGCGGTTGTCGCCGGGCTGGCTGACCGGATTGGGCCTGGTTACGCTGGTCGTGAGCATCCTGGGCGCGGGCACGCTCCTTCTCCAGCCGCTCTTCCCGTTCGCGCTCCTGTCGGCCCTGCTGTTCAAAGTCTGGGTGCTGGGGCTGGGCGCCGTCCTGCTGCGGGAGAGCGCCACTCAGCGCGGGGCAGCCCGCCAGGCCGCCATGGTGGCTTAACCGAAGCGGGACTAACCGACCCTAAAGGCCTCCCAGACCTTTAGGGTCTTCGCCTATGAGCGCCTGCCTGGACTATCCAGGTCAGACGCATTACAATCAGGGGGTCCAAGCAGGTCGTAGGGGTAGCCCCCCGTGGCTACCTAAAGGGGCGGACGGTTGTGAACATGTCACACGGACTGGCAACGCAGGAGGGGGCGGCGGGGCGGAACGGGTGGGTGCGGCTGAGGGCGTGGCTGCCCTGGCTGCTAGGAACGCTGTCCTTGGGCCAGGTCGTCTTCGCGCTCGTCCTGGCCGGGCTGAACCACCTGACGCCGGCGCGGTTCCTCGCGGAGTACGTCGTCGCCCAGTGCGCCGCCGCGCTCGGCTTCGCCAGTGTCGGCCTGCTCATCGCGACCCGCCGTCCGGCCCACCGCCTCGGGTGGCTCTTCTGCGTCGCGGGCGTCGGGTCCGGCTTTACGACCTGGATCCAGCAGTACGTCCGCTATACCGTGGTCACTCGCCCGGGCGCGCTGTTCACCAATGCCCTGCTGGTCTGGGTCTATGTCTGGTCCTGGCTGCCCGTGGTCGCCCTGGTCGTGTTCTGTCTGCCCCTGCTGTTCCCCGATGGGCGCTTGCCCTCGCCGCGCTGGCGGCCCGCCGTGTGGCTGATGGTCGCCGCGACGACGCTGCTCACGGTGGACGCTGCGGTCAGCCCGGGCCCGATGGACGATAGCCTACCCGAAGTCAGCAACCCCTTCGGCCTGACCGGCCTCGTCCCCCTGCTCGAAGCCCTCCAGTGGCTCATCATCCCCTTGACGCTGGCCTGTCTCGTCCTGGCCGCCGCCGCGCCCATCGTTCGCTTTCGGCGGGCGCAGGGGGCCGAGCGGCAGCAACTCAAGTGGTTCGCGTTGGGCGTGGCCGGGCTGGTCGTCGCCTTCGCGGCGCCCGCCATCCTGGCCTACCCCACCTATTCCAATACCCTGCTGAGCGGGACGCTGCTGGCGGTCGCCCAGCCTGCCCTGGCCGCCGCGACGGGCGTCGCCATCCTGCGCTATCGGCTGTATGACATTGACCTCATCCTTCGGCGGACCCTGGTCTACGGCGCGCTGACCCTGTGCGTCGTCGGGCTGTACATCCTGGTCGTGGCCTATCTGGGCAGCCTGTTCCAGGCCCAGGGCAACCTGCTGATCTCCCTGGTCGCCACCGGCCTGGTGGCCGTTCTTTTCCAGCCGCTGCGCGACTGGCTGCAACGCGGGGTGGGGCGGATGCTCTACGGCGAGCGCGATGACCCGTACCGCGTGCTGGCGCGTCTGGGCCAGCGCCTGGACGCCGCGCTCGACCCGGATGCCGTCCTGCCGACCCTCGTCCTCACCGTCAAGGAGGCCCTGCGGCTGCCCTACGCCGCCGTCCATCTGCGACGCGAGGATGGCTTCGACGTGGCCTCGGAGGTCGGGCAGGCCGTGGGCGACCCGCTCGCCCTCCCGCTCACCTACCAGGGCGAGGTGGTGGGGCGGCTGCTGGTCAGCCCGCGCGCGGCTGGCGAGGACTGGTCACCCGCCGACCGGCGGCTGCTGGCCGACCTGGCCCACCAGGCCGGCGCGGCGGTGCATGGGGTGCAGGTCATGACCGAGTTGCAGCGGGCGCGCGAGCGCTTGGTCCTGGCGCGCGAGGAGGAGCGCCGCCGCCTGCGCCGTGACCTTCACGACGACCTGGCGCCGTCGCTGGCGGCCCTGGCCCTGACCGCCGCCACGGTCGGTGAACTCATTCCGTCCAACCCCACGGCAGCGGGGCGGGCGGTGGACAAGCTCCAGACGGCGATTCGGACGACGGTGGGACAGGTGCGCAGCCTGGTGTATGACCTGCGCCCGCCGACGCTGGACGAGTTGGGACTGGTCGAAGCGATTCGCGAGCAGGCCGACCGGCTACAGAGCGCACCCGCCGAGGGCGGTGGCTTGACCATCACCGTCACTGTGGCGGATGACCTGCCGCCCTTGCCGGCGGCCGTGGAAGTGGCGATCTACCGCTTGGCGCAGGAAGCCCTGATGAACGTGGTGCGCCACGCCAAGGCGCGGACGTGCCACGTACGGCTTGACTGCCCCGTCCCAGGGCGGGTCCAGGTGGCGGTGACCGATGACGGGGTGGGGTTGCCGCCGGGTTACCGGGCGGGCGTTGGGCTGCGCTCGATGCGCGAACGAGCAGCCGAGCTGGGCGGCGTGTGTGAGGTGCAGCGCGGGCCGTCTGGCGGTGTCGCCGTGGTGGCCTGGTTTCCGCTGTCACGCGAGAGCGGCACTGGGCAGGGAGGAAGCGCATGGAACAGGTCCGTATCTTAATCGCCGACGACCACCCGCTGTTTCGGGATGGCATGCACATGCTGCTGGAAACCATGCCCGACCTGGACGTGGTGGGGGAGGCGACGACGGGCGAGGAAGCGGTGCGGCTGGCGGTGACACTCCAGCCGGCGGTCGTCCTGATGGACATCAAGATGCCGGGCCTGAGCGGTATCGAGGCGACGCGGCGCATCGTGGCCGCCCAACCCCAGACGCGCATCCTCATTGTCACCATGTTCGAGGATGACGCCTCGGTGTTTACGGCCATGCGGGCGGGCGCGCGAGGCTATGTGCTCAAGGACGCGGCGAAGGACGACATGCTGCGCGCGATTCGGGCCGTCGGGCGCGGGGAGGCTATCTTTAGCCCTGGTATCGCGGCGCGGCTGATGGACTTCTTCTCCACGGCCCGCCCCGCCGTCCCGCGCGAGGTCTTCCCCAGCCTGACCGACCGCGAGCGCGAGATTCTGCACCTGATGATGAGCGGCGCGTCCAACGCCGACATCGCTCACGTGCTCAATCTGAGCGGCAAGACGGTCGCCAACTATGTCTCGAACATTCTGGGTAAGTTGCAGGTGGCCGACCGTGAGGCAGCGGTGCATCGCGCTCGCCAGGCCGATTTCTCGAATCTGCCCTAGTCCCCGCCATTAGTGACAGCATAGACAGCGGGCGGCTGATCGGTCAGCCGCCCGCTGTGCGTTGCCAGAGATGCCCGCCTACTCGTTCTCCCTACCCAGCCGCTGGTAGGCGGCTGCCGCCGCCAGCCCGCCGATGGTGTACCAGGCGACGGTCATGGCCTGCGTCGCCTTGGTGCGAGCGCTAGGCCGGTCGCCCAGGCCGAGCCGCCCCGGTAGCACCACGCCGCCAATGCCGGCTGCCAGGCCGAGCAGGGCGCCGCGCCGGGTCGCGCCCCCCTCTCCGCCCCACGCCACCAGGCTGTAGTACAGCGCGTTGAACAGCAGGTCGCCGGCCATCGCCATGTCGAACAGCGTGTCGCGCGGGGGCGGCGTCTCACCGGCCGCCTCGGCGCCCTGGGCGATGGCCCGCATGCCCAGGATGTCCATGCGCGGCGCTTCGTCAATGTTCCGCCGCGCCACCTCGTGCACGAGCGTGAGGACGCCCGCGCCAATCAGTCCACTGGCTAAAGCCGCTCCAATCTTCATACCATGCTCCTGTGTGCCTGAATAG
>CAZFUK010000490.1:0-4477 GCA_964522005.1 uncultured Anaerolineales bacterium
CGGGCGGCCGGCCCGGAGGGGGGCTGGCGGGTTTCCTTTCTTGGTACGCGGGGCCCCCCCCCCCCCCCCGCCCCGACTTCAGTCGGCGCGCCATTAACGTGGGGTTTCTTGAAGCCGATAAGATACTCTTCGTGCATCCGCTCCTCAATCTGGGAGCCGTTCTTGCCGCCGTGGCGAGCGGGCATCATGCGCCGGTTGCGGTCAATCCGCCGTTCGGTAATGCCTACCAGGTCCAGGCCCAGCGCCTGACCTACGTCGGCCAGGCAATGTTGCACGTGCGTCGCCTGTCCCTTGAAGGTAGATGTGCCTACCACTAGAATAGTGCATTTACCCGGCTTGAGGACCCGCCGCATCTCCCGTAACACCCGCGTCATCTCGGAGTAGTAACGGTGGAGAACGCGTCCCTTACGAGGGTCCGCCTTTTCGACCGCCGCCACAACCTCAGCCGTGTAACTGGGTAGCGGCTCAAAGCGGAAATCGTCCAGCGCCTCGCCGCCGACATACTCGCGCCGACGTTGGGACAGGTCTTCAATGGGATAGCCGAGCCAGACCAGGGAGAACTTGTGCGCCCGCATGTAGTCAATGGCGTTGGACGCATAGGGCGGCGAGGTGACTATGAGATCCACTGAGGCATCGGGCAAGGGAAGGCCCTGGGCGTCGCCGGCCTCAAGACGAGCCTGACTCTGCGTCCAGCCCATCGCCGCAAAGGCCGCCAGGTTTTGGGCCACCCGCTTCTCAAACAGGCTCAGGGGGGAGCGCCACTCGGCTTCCTGCACACGGTGCGGCCGGGTATGGGCCAGGTCACGCGCCAATGAGACGCCCGCCGACTTGGTGATGATGGTGGCGGAGAACGCGAGTTGCAGAAAGGCGCGGATGGCTGGAGCCTCAACCGTCTCGATGGACTGGATCAACGCCGCCAGTTCGACCTGGGATTGGACCGGGAACCAGTAGTGGATGAACTCGCGGCTCTTAGGGTTGAACCGCCGCTCCAGCCACTGCGCCACGGCGTCGGGCTGACGCAGCGCTTCGCGTGCCGCCGCGATGACCTGGGCGCCGCTGCGCGCTGTCTCGTCCAGGGGCAGCGGCGTCACCTAGACCTGGGCCAGCAGCCGCGCCAGGGGGTCAATGTCGAAGCCGATGGCCGTGCGCTGCGCCAGGTAGGCTTCCAGGACGGTGGTGCCAGACCCCATCATTGGGTCCAGCACGCTGTCGCCCGGCTGGGTCAACGCCTGGATAAACCGTCGCGGCAACTGGGGCGGGAATTTCGCCGGGAAGGGATGGAGATTATGGGTCGCGTGGGCCGCGTACTGCCCCTGAAAGTCGAAGTCCTCCTGGAGCACCGCCTGGAGGCGGTCCCGCGTGTCCAGGTTGGCGCTGTCAGGCGGAGGCTGTACGAGGGCGAGCGGCAGGGAGAGTTGGCTCATAACCCCCTTAGTCTTTCGCGTCAGGATACCTTGATTGTAACCGTATTCCCCAGGAGGCGCAACCGGGCTGAAGCCTTGCGGTTAGGCCGCCGTTTCGGGTAAGAGCGGGGCCGGGCGGTCGCAGGTGCTGGTCAGTTCGATGTGGCGGCCGCTGGCCGACGACTCCAGGCACGCCTGCATGATGTCCAGGACGTGGAAGGTCAGGTCGCCGCCCGCGCGAGGCGGCCGCCCGCTGCGTAGCGCGTCGGCCATGTCGGCCACACCCAGCCCCCGGCCGTTGTCGGTACAGCCCGCGACCAGCGACACGTCGCGCCACTCCGTCTCGCCCATGCGCCGCACCCTCACCTCGCCGCCGAAGTTGTTCGGGTCCGGCACGCTCAGGCTGCCCTCAGTCCCGTAAATCTCGATGCGGGGCAGGCTGTGCGCCCAGACGTCGAAGCTGGTAATGAGGGTGCCGATGGCGCCTGCCGTGAAGTCCAGCGTGGCCGCGATGTGCGTCGGCGTGTTGACCTGGATAATCTCGCCGCGACGCGCCTTGCTGGTGATGGTCCGCTCGATAAACGTGGTCTGGGCCGAGGCGGCCACACGGCGGATGGGCCCCATCAGGCTGACCAGGGCGGTCAGGTAGTACGGCCCCATGTCGAACAGCGGCCCGCCGCCCGGCTGGTAGTAAAAGGCCGGGTCGGGGTGCCAGCTCTCGTGGCCGTGATTGAGCATAAAGGCCGTCGCGGCGACCGGGCGGCCGATCTCGCCCGCGTCCATCACCGCGCGGCACGTCTGCAAGCCCGCGCCCAGGAAGGTGTCGGGCGCGCCGCCGAGCAGGACGCCCTTCTCCGCCGCCAGCCGCACCAGCGCCTGCCCCTCCTCGCGCGTCAGCGCCAGCGGCTTCTCGTTGTAGACCGACTTGCCCGCCTCCAACGCCGCCCGCGCCACCGCGTAGTGGGCGTTCGGGATGGTCAGGTTGACGACAAGGGCGATGCTCGGGTCGGCCAGCATGTCCTCGACCGTCCCTGCCCACGGTACGCCAAACTCGGCGGCGCGCGCCTGGGCGCGGTCCACCAGCATATCGGCGCACGCCGCCACCGCCAGCCCCTCCGCCTGGGTCATGTTCTTAAGATAGGTCGAGCTAATCACCCCGCAGCCGACCACGCCCACTTTGACCTTGTCCATGTGCTCCCCCTTGACTAGCGGCTGGCCCACAGCATGCCCCGCCGGATGATCTCGCAGGCTTCCTGGACCGCGAAGTCGCGCGCCTGGTGGCCGAGCGAGGAGTAGAACACGCGGCCCTGGCCCCAGCGCCGCTTCCAGACGACCGGCATCACCACGCCGTCAATCCATTCGCAGTATTGGCCGGAGAAGGTCGTCGTCGCCAGGACCTCGTTGGAGGGGTCCACGTGCATGTAGTACTGCTCGGAGTGCATGCGGAAGTCGGACAGGCCGGCCGTGATGGGGTCGTCGTGGGCCGTGATATTGACGGTGTACTCGATGATGTTGCCGGGGTGGGCGACCCACTGGCCGCCGACCATAAACTGGTAGTTGGTGGCCTGGCGGAAGGCGTCGGCCATACCGCCGTGCCAGCCCGCGAAGCCCACACCGCTCTGAATCGCGCTCAGCAGCCCCTTCTCCTGCTCAGCCGTGATGCTGTCCATGGTCCAGCACTGGACAATCAGGTCGAGGTCAGCCAGGCCGGGCGCCAGGTAGCTGTCCAGCGAGTGCGAGATTTCGACCTGGTAGCCCTGCGCCTCCAGCAGCGGCGCGAAAATGTCCACACACAATTTGGGCTGGTGACCTTCCCAGCCGCCCCAGACCATTAAGGCTGTCTTTGCCACGCTCATCGCCTCTTTCTAGGAGTTTTAGACGTGCTTGAAGCTGTCAGCTTTCAGCTTTCAGCCTTCAGCTATCAGCCGTCAGCCGCCAATCATCAATCATCAGTCGTCAATCGTCAATCGTCAATCGTCAATCGTCAGCCGTCAATCGTCAATCGCCAATCGTCAATCCTCTACACCTGCGCTACGGCCTGGGCCAGCAGCCGCCGGAAGCGGGGGCCGTTGACCGTCTGCCAGAGCCGGCCAAAGCGGGCGCGGAGCCGGGCGCGGTCGGCCAGGCGGGCGCTCAGGTAGGCGCGGACTCCCGGCAGCTCCGTCGGCTTCCCATCGTGCTTGCCCAGGTACTCGGTCAGCGCCTGGGCGTCCACGTCGGCATCGTGGAGCGCGCCCAGGTGGTCCTGCATCTGGACAGCCTGCGCCACCAGCCAGCCGGCGTGCGGTCCCAGGTCTTCCGCGAAGAATTCCAGGGTGTAGCGCAGCCGCTTGCCCTCGATACGCAGCAGGTGCAGCGTCTCGATGGGCGCGTCGGCCACGACGGTGTCGTAGGCGCGGACGCGGGCATACGCCTGCCAGACCACCGTCGGGGCGAGGTGGCGCACCAGGCTCGGCTGGACGCCGTCGCCCTTGGGCCGGGTGACGACCTCGTCGCCCGCCTCGAAAAAGGTGGCCGCCTCGGCCCTAAAGTCTTCGAAGCTCTGGCTATCGAGCCACTTGACGAGGCCGTCGCGAGCCGCCTCGCGCTGCCGCCGCCAGTGAGCGAGCATCGGGTCAAGCTCCGCCTGCCGCGCCTGGGGCAGGTCCTGGCGGTACGCCTCCGCGCGCTCCAGGAACACATCCAGGTCGCGCACCGCCCCCAGCGCCCGCGCCGTCCGCCGCAGACCCTTTTGCAGCGGTTTGACTGCCCGCCGACGGTAGTACGGCTCGAACAGAGCCAGCGCCGAGCGCATGCGCCGCGTGGCGACGCGCATGGCGTGGACCGCCTCGCTGTCCTCACCGGCCCGGGCGCCCTTTTCCTCTTTCCGCATTCGCTTAAAGTGGAAGGCCAGCACCTTGCGCCCCGCCTCGGCCATGCTGTCCTCGGCGCGGACGCCCGGACCGGCCTTGGGCTTCTCGGCCGGCGCGTCCATCGCCGCCTTGAGCTTGGCGAGGTCGAGCATGCCCATCGCCCGCTCGAACTTGGTGCGCGGCTGGGGCTGGACGC
Organism: uncultured Anaerolineales bacterium; assembly: GCA_964522005.1. Taxonomy (GTDB): domain Bacteria; phylum Chloroflexota; class Anaerolineae; order Epilineales; family JAHCIE01; genus JAHCIE01. The sequence goes on from CAZFUK010000490.1 coordinate 4,452, forward strand.
CGGACCGCGCGGCCAGGGCCTCGGCC
>CAZFUK010000491.1:0-4468 GCA_964522005.1 uncultured Anaerolineales bacterium
GGTAGAGAAGGTTCAGAGCCCAGGGCCGATACACAGGTCGGCCCCTATATGGCCCAGCGCTATTGGAACCGCTTCCAACAGCGTCTTGACAAACGCCTGGATTTGCTCTATAGTTAAAATGTCCCCTCGTGATTGGAAACGGTTCCAGTGGCTTCCCAGAGCTTCCTGCGTCTTCCAATCCCCCGTGTGGACCCTGCATCTCTTTCCCGCTGTTTCGCTCAACGATGTGCGTACGAATCAAGGACGCTTCTGTCCTTGATGCCAAAGGAGGAGAAAGAACGTTATGCGGAAATCACTATGGCTCATGACGGTCCTGGTGGTATTGGGGCTGGTCCTGGCGGCGTGCGGTGGCGGTGGGACAACCCAGGCTCCCGCGGCGGCCCCCACGACGGCGGCAAAAGCGGCTGGTGGGGCGGCCGCGCCATCCGGCGGTGGCGCGGCGTCCAGTGGCAAGGTCATCAAGTTCATCGGCGACGCCAACCCTAAGCAGTGGGAGTTGGACTTGGTCGCGGCGTTTGAGAAGCAGCCGGGTGGCGTGAAGGTGGAGTACATCAAGGGTCCTGACTCGGCGACCGAGCGCCTGGCCCAGTACCTCCAGTTCCTGAGCGCCCAGTCTGGCGACATTGACGTCTACCAGATTGACGTCATCTGGCCGGGCATCCTGGTAGACCACATGGTGGACCTCAAGCCGCTCATCCCGGCCGACGAGGTGGGCGCCCACTTCAAGGCGATTGTGGACAACAACACGGTGGGTGGCAAGCTGGTCGGTCTGCCCCGCTTCACCGACGCCGGCCTGCTCTACTACCGCAAGGACCTGCTCCAGAAGTACGGCTACAGCAACCCGCCGGCGACCTGGAAGGAACTCGAGGACATGGCGGCCAAGATCCAGGATGGCGAGCGCAAGGCCGGCAACGATGCCTTCTGGGGCTTCGTGTGGCAGGGTGACCGCTACGAGGGTCTGACCTGTGACGCCCTGGAGTGGCAGGTGTCTCAGGGCGGCGGCGTGATTATTGATCCGGACAAGAAGATCACCATCAACAACCCGCAGGCCGCGGCCGCCTTTGACCGCGCTCGCACCTGGGTCGGCAAGATCAGCCCGCCCGGCGTGACGACGTACAAGGAAGAGGACTCGCGCGGCGTGTGGCAGGCGGGCAACGCCGCCTTCATGCGCAACTGGCCCTATGCCTACTCGCTGGGTCAGGCCGCCGACTCCAAGATCAAGGACAAGTTCGATGTCGTCCCCATCCCCAAGGGTGAGGGCGCGAATGCCCGCAACGCCGACACGCTTGGTGGCTGGCAGCTCGCCGTGTCCAAGTACAGCAAGAACCAGAAGGAAGCCGTTGAGTTCGTGCGCTACCTGGCGGGCAAGAACGGCCAGAAGACCAGCGCGACCCAGGGCAGCCTCCTGCCCACCATTGGTGACCTGTACAAGGACCAGGACGTGCTCAAAGCCGCGCCGTTCTTCGGCAGCCTGTTCCCGGTCTTTAGCGGCGGCGCGGTCGCCCGCCCGTCCACCGTCAGCGCCGACCGCTACAACGAAGTCTCGACCGCCTACTTCACGCAGGTGCAGCGCGTGCTGACCGGCGAGATTAAGGGGGCCGAAGCGGTCGCCAACATCGAGAAGGACTTGCAGCGTATCATGAAGTAAGCGGCTCTGTCTGGGGGCCAGCGTCGTGGTCAGGTCAGACTGCGGGGTTGGCCCCCTTCCTTATCCAAAGGAGGTCCACATGGCTGAAGCCACGGCTGGCCCGTCTACCGCAGCGCCGCGGCGTCGCTGGTTCGGGGGGGCGCCGCAGAGTGAGTTCTACAAGCGCCAGGAACGCCTCGGCTGGCTGCTCGTGACTCCCACGGTTATCGCCGTTATTGTTGTCGCCCTCTATCCCCTCCTGCGCGCCTTCTACCTGAGCCTGACCGATGCTCGCCTGGGCGGCACGCGCGCCCCCAACTTCGTCGGCTTCGAAAACTATAAGAACTTGTTGACGGACAGCGTCTTCATCGCCGATGTGGGCCACACCGTCTTCTTTACCTTCTGGTCGGTGACGCTGGAGTTGATTCTGGGGCTGGGCATCGCCCTGGTCATCAACTCCAACTTCAAGGGCCGTGGCCTGATGCGGACGGCCATGCTGGTGCCGTGGGCCATCCCGACCGTCATCTCGGCCCAGATGTGGCGCTGGATGTTCAACGACGTGTTCGGCGTGGTCAACGATGTGCTCGTCCGCAAGCTGGGTGTCCTGGGGGCGCCGGTCGCCTTCCTCGCCAACCCCCAGACCGCCCTGCCGGCCATTGTGGCAGTGGACGTGTGGAAGACGACGCCGTTCATGGCGCTGCTGCTGCTGGCCGGTCTCCAGGTCATTCCCAGCGACATCTACGAGGCGGGCAGTATTGACGGCGCCACGGGGTGGCAGCAGTTCTGGCTGCTGACCCTGCCGCTGTTGCAGCCGGCCATCCTGGTCGCTCTCATCTTCCGCACCCTGGCCGCCCTCCAGGTCTTCGACGTGATCTACGTCATGACCAGCGGTGGGTCGGGGACCGAGAGTATGTCGGTCTACGCGCGGCGTGTCTTGATTGACTTCACCCAACTCGGCTACGGGTCGGCGGTGTCGGTGGTGATCTTCGTGATCATTATGGCCTTCGTTGCCGTGTATATGCGGATGGTCCGCGTGGAGGAAGGATGAGCGCTCCGGCTATGGCTCCCTCGCGGAGCGATATTCACCCCGCCGCCCGGTCGAGCTGGCGCAAGACGCTGGGCCGCGCCTTGTTCTGGCTGGTCATCCTGCTGATCATCTTCTACACCCTTTTCCCATTCTACTGGGCGGTAGTCACCTCGCTCAAGCCGCGCGCCGAGTTGTTCGCCACCCCGGTGGCCTTGTACCCGGTCAACCCCACCCTGGAGCACTATGCCGTGGCGCTCAGCGCGCCTTTCTTCCGGCAGGGGCTGCTCAACTCGGTCATCGTTTCCCTGACGACGGTGATTCTGGCGCTGATTATCGGGTCGGTGACGGCCTACGCCCTTGGCCGGCTCCACTTCCGAGGGCGAAACCTGGTCCTGTACACGACCCTGGCCCTCACGACGTTCCCGCAGATCGCTATCCTGCCTTCGCTGTTCACCATGGTGCGCAACCCCTGCGTCATCTTCGGCGGCGACTGCCCCCAGGCGTCGGTATATAACACCTACTGGGCACTGATTATCCCGTACCTGACGTTTACCCTGCCCTTTACGGTGTGGGTGCTCAGCAACTTCTTCAAGACGCTGCCGGCTGAGTTGGAGCAGGCGGCCTACGTGGACGGCGCTTCGCCCTTGCAGACGTTCTACATGGTGCTGCTGCCGCTGTCCATGCCGGGCCTGGTGACAACGGGGCTGCTGGCCTTCATCAGCGCCTGGAACGAGTTCCTGTTCGCGCTGACCTTCACCATTGACTACCGCGCCCGCACCGTGCCCGTCGCCATCGCCACCTTCAGCGGCGGCCCGGGCAGCTTTGAGATTCCGTGGGGCGACATCATGGCGGCGTCGGTGGTGGTGACGGTGCCGCTGATTGTGCTGGTGCTCATCTTCCAGCGCCGCATTCTGGCGGGTCTGACGGCCGGAGCCGTGAAGGGCTAACGGAGGACGGAGGACGAAAGACGACAGAGGACGGAGGACGGAGGAAAAAGAAGCTTCTCTTCGGTCCTCCGTCCTCCGTCTTTCGTCATGGCAGGAGGGGGAATGACGTTCAAGTTCGAGAAGTTGGAGGTGTGGCAACTGGCCTTAGACTACATTGACCTGGTCTATACTCTAACGGAGGAGTTGCCGCGCAGTGAGGACTTTAATCTCAAGTCACAGATGCGTCGCGCTGCTACCTCCATCGCTCTGAATGTGGCCGAAGGCTCGACCGGGCAGACAGATATCGAGCAAGCGCGTTTTATTGGACTGGCGATTCGGTCACTGATTGAGACGGTGGCCTGTCAACGAATTATCCGTCGGCGCGAGTTTCAGGTAGACCCTTGGTTGCTGGAACAAGCAAACCGCCAGGCGACAACCCTGGCGGCTAAACTTCACTCCTTCCGCAAGGCCATCGCTCCCCAGCAAGGCTGGCTGCGTGAGGAGCAGACATCTTATCTGACGGAGGACGGAGGACCGACGACGGAATAGGGAGAGTGACGGACGACGGACGACGGAAGAAGGACCGGGGATGGAAGACGGAGGATGGAAGGTGTGTGACAGACTGTCCTTCGGCGTCCGTCCTCGGTCTTCCGTCCTCCGTCTCCCGTCTAGCTCGCCTCGGCCACAGCGCCCTGCCCCTGGCGCTGGAGGCTCAGCAGCCGCGCGGTGACGTGAGCGCCCTCGTTGTAGGTAGCTTCCTCTAGCCCGTGGCCGAACTGCTGCTGGAACATCGCGTCCACGCCCGCCTCGGCCGTCTCCGCGTCTGCCCCGTACACCTGGCAGTACAACTCGACCAGCTTGTCGTGCTGGTACTTGGACACCTTCGAG
>CAZFUK010000492.1:0-4465 GCA_964522005.1 uncultured Anaerolineales bacterium
GCTGGATGTGGCCATCCAGCGCGAGCAGTTCTGGATTCTCATGCTAGACTCAGGATAGTACCCCTCCGGAGGCGTGATGGTCCGCATTGGCATCGTCGGCGGCAGCCGCATCCTCAACGCCCATCTGCAAGGCTTCGCCCAATTGCGGGCGGCCGGCGTGGACGACTTCCGCATCACCGCCCTGACGGCGCGGGTTCGCGACGACGCCCTCATGTTCCGCCAACGCGGCGAGGGGCCGCCGCCCCGCCCGCCGGTCATGGACCCGGCGACGGGCGATCCCCTGGCCGCGCCCCACACCTACGTCAGCGACTTTCAGCCCGACGTGCTGCCCGAAGTATACACCGACTACGCCGCGATGATCGCCGACGGCCCCGTGGACGCCGTGCTGGACACGACGACCCTGGCCCTGCATCACCAGGTGGCGGACGTCGCCTTTGCCCACGGCAAGCATCTGCTCACCCAGAAGCCGCTGGCGGTGTCAGTGCGCGCGGGCAAGCGCATGGTCGCGGGGGCGCGGGCGCGTGGGCTGACCCTGGGCGTGTTCGAGAACGTGCGTCAGATGGCGCTGGTACGGGCGGCGGCGTGGGCCGTGCAGCGTGGGCTGATCGGCGCTCCCCAGCTGGCCATCCTGGGCAGCCTGGGCGGGGTGTGGTCGCCCGACAAAGTTGTCGCCGACACGCCCTGGCGACACCAGAAGCTGCGCGCGGGCGGCGGGGGAACCCTCGACATCGGCGTCCACCAGTTCGACTGGCTGCGCGCCGTCATGGGCGAGGTGCGCGCCGTGTTCGGGACGGTGCGCGCCTTCGAGCCGACGCGGCGGCGCGTCGTGGGCGGCGTGGCGGAGGAGGTTCGCGCCGACGTCGACGACACCTACCTGGCGACGGCCTATCTCGACCACGACGCCGTGGGGCAGCTGCTGTGGTCGTGGGCGGGGCGCGGCGAGCCAGTGACGCTGCCCGACACGCCCGCCTTCCTGGGCAGCGCGGGCGGCATCCACGGCGGCTGGCTGGTGCGGGACGGGCAGCGCGAGGACCTGCTGGCGCGCTTCGAGGCCGAGATGACGGCCGACGAGCGGGCGACGTGGTTCCCGCTAGGCCTGCGCGATCCGTATGCCATCCTGCAACACGACTGGCTGCGGGCCATTGCCGCCGGGGCCGACCCAGAGACCAGCGGCGTCGAGGGCCTGCGCGACCTGGCGTGCGCCTTCGGCGTCATCGAGGCGTCGCGCCTGGGCCGCGTGGTGACCATCGACGAGGTGCTGAGCGGCGCGGTGGACGGCTACCAGCGCGAGATCGACGCGCACTACGGGTTGCTGGCCCAAGACGATAGGACGCGGACGAGCGCGGACGAGCGCGGATAGGAGACCAAGCCACGCCTGTCACCCCGACCAACGGGAGGGGTCTCCGCTGGCGGCAAGCGCGGAGATGCCTCACTGCGTTCGGCATGACAGTCGGGCGTTGATAGGGCTGGCGTGCGCTGCGCCGGTTATGATATAATCAGACGGGAGACTGTACGTCAGAGGAAGTCATGTCCCGTCCTACCCGTCGCCGCCACCTTTTTCTGAGCAGCGGCCTGGCGCTGTGGCTGGCCCTGGCCCTGGCCCTCGCGACGGCCGCCGCCGCCCAGGGGCCGGTCGTCGCCCCGACGGCGGCCGCCACGCCCGCCCCGACGCCTGCCTTCCCCACGCTACCCGACGGCAACCTGCAATTTGGATGGGAACTGGTTCAACGCTACGGCTGGGCAATGGCCCTCGTCGCCCTGGTCATCCTGTTTGTCGGCCTCGCCCTGTGGAAGGGCCTCGGCGACCGCCTGGCGACGTGGTTCGGCGAGCAGGGGGCGAAGCTGGCGGGCTGGGTGCAAGCGCGCCTCAAGCCACCCCCACCCCTGAGCCAGGCCGAGCGCGACTACCTGGAGAAGTCGGTCAACCGCAAGTACAGCGCCGTCGAATTGCGCGCTCTGGACGAGCGCGAGAGCCGCACCGAGGTCCGCCTGCGCGAGGTCTACATCCCCCTGCGCGGGCGGGGCGGGCGAGCGGAGCCACGCGACGACACGCCGGGCAAGGGAGCGCGCAGCGAGGGTTTCATCACCGACCGCCAGGCCGGCGAGCCGCCCCTGCTGACCACCATCCTGGCCCGCAACCCGCGCCTTGTGGTGCGCGGGCGGGCGGGATCGGGCAAGACGACCTTCCTCAAGTTCGTCGCCACCGGCCTGGCCGACGCGCTGCTCCACGGCAACCGCGCCTTGCTGCCGGAAGGTCTCGACTGTGACCCGATACCCTTCCCTATCTACTTTCCCCTGGTGGATTTCAACGCCTTCCTGAAGGAGCACAAGAAGACCAGCGACCTGACGGCGCACAAGGAGGATGAGGCGCTGCTGGACTTCCTGGTCGACCAGTTCGGCACGTCCGGCCTCAACGCCGACTTCTTCGCCCGTCGCCTCGAGGCCGGGCGGTGCATCATCTTCCTCGATGGCCTGGACGAGGTGGCAGCGGGTCGTCGCCAGACGATCTTGGAACTGGTGGGCGCGTTCATCCGCCGCTACGACCCCGACAAGTCCCAGCGCGAGAACCGCTTCGTCATCGCCTCGCGCCCGGAGGCCACCCTCGACGTGGTTGCGCTCAGCGGCTTCGAGGACGCCGAGGTCTTGCCTCTGACGATAGAGATGGTCGAGGACTTCGTGCCGCGCTGGTATCGCGAGTTGATGCGCGACCAACCCGACACCTCGCCGTCGGCCGACGACTACAGCCGCGGCCTGCTGGCCGCCATTCACAACAAGCCCCAGGTGCGCGAGTTGACCGAGTCGCCGCTGCTGCTTACCCTCGTCGCGCTCATGCACTATCGCCAGCAATTGCCCGACAACCGCAAGGACCTCTACGAGCGTTGCACGCGCCTGCTGCTGGAAGACTGGGAGAAGTCGCGGCCCGGCGAGACCGGCCGCCAGATCTACCGCGAGCACGCGCCGCCCGGCATCCCAGAGGACTGGCGCAGCCGCGCTTCCTACCTGGAGCCAGTCGCCTACTGGATGCTGGACAGCAGCCAGACTGAGGCCCACGCCGACCAGTGGCTCAACCAGATCATCGACCGTCTGCATCTGTCGCAGGCCCAGGAGCAGCGCGACACCCTCAAGGCCTTCCTCGAGTGGGCGGTGCGGCGCGGCGCGCTGTTGGAGAAGCGCTCGCCGGACGAGGATGTGTACGGCTTCGCCTACCATAAGACCTTTCGCGAGTATCTGGCCGCGCGCTACCTGTCCGACCCCTCTCACTTTGCGACGACCGTCAAACTGGCGGGCAGCCGCGACTGGACGGAGACGCTGCGCCTGCTGGCGTCGGAGCTAAAGCCGCCGCGTCAGCGCGAGTTCCTGGAAGCCGCCCTCGAACAGCACCCTGACGTGGGCGCGCTCCTCGTCGGCGAGGCGCTGGTCGAGATCAAGGATGACAGCCTGCGCACCCAGCTCGGGCCGGGCGCCCACGCGCGGCTCAAGGCGCTGATGGTCGACCTGGCCGTGCCAGCAGTCGACCGCGCCCAAGCGGGGCGACTGGTATGTCAACTGGGTGACGACCGGCCCGGCGTGGGCGTCATCGACGGCGTGCCCGATATCGACTGGGTTACGATTCCGGCCGGCGAGTTCATCATGGGCAGCGACAAGGCGGGACCTCACAGCGATCCGGACGCCTATGACGATGAGGAGCCGCGTCACGGCGTCACCCTGCCCGCCTTCCGCATCAGCCGCTACCCCATCACCGTCGCCCAGTTCCGGCCCTTCGTGGGCGGCGACGGCTACACCAACCCGGGCTACTGGACCGCCGACGGGCGCAAGTGGAAGGCAGACCGCCGCGCCCCAGCAGTGTGGAATGACCCGCAATGGAATCTGGACAACCACCCCGTTATCGGTGTATCCTGGTACGAGGCCCACGCCTACTGCCAGTGGCTGACCGCCCAGGGGCGGGCCGGGCTGTGGCAGCCACCGACCGATGCGCCGAAGGAGTACGTCGTTCGCCTGCCGACTGAGGCTGAGTGGGAGAAGGCAGCGCGGGGTAAGAAGGGCCGCCGCTATCCGTGGGGCGCCACCTTCGACAGCAACCGCTGCAACGCAGCCCCGAGCGAGATCAACCGCACCTCGGCCGCCGGCATCTTCCCACTGCCGGATGGCCCCTGGCCGGACAACCCGCTGGACATGAGCGGTAATGTCTGGGAGTGGACGCTCAGTCTGTGGGGGAGCGATTACAAAGCGGCCGATTTCCTGTATCCCTACGTGGCGGGTGATGGCCGGGAGGATGAGACGGCCGGGCCGGACGTGCTGCGCGTCGTGCGCGGCGGGTCGTGGTACTACAATCAGAGGGACGCCCGCTGTGCCTCCCGTCTCAGGTACCACCCGGACCTCAGGGACGACGACCTGGGGTTTCGAGTTGTTCTCGCGCCTCCCACCTCTGGGCAGTTGAATTTCTGAGTTCTGGATTTCTGTTTTC
>CAZFUK010000493.1:0-4440 GCA_964522005.1 uncultured Anaerolineales bacterium
CGCTGTTGACGGCGCTCGGCCTGACGACCATCGGCATCCTGTACGTTCGCAGCCGCCGTCTGGCTGAGACAGCCGTGGCTTGAGCCGGACACGCACGACGACTTGCCAGGGCGGAGGGTCTATGCCCATCCCTGAACCGAAGAGCGCCACGGAACCGCTGGACCTGCAACGCAAAGCCGACGACATGCTGGCCGGCCGCCGACCGCTGGAGCCGATTTACCCCTATATCGCGCCTGACTACCGGCTGCCCTTTGTCCACATTGGAACTGATAAGCAACTCGTCCTGGACAACTTCATCCTCGACCACTTCGACGGCGTCGAGCGCGTCATCCCCACGCCCGACCGCCCCGACCACGGCGTCCTCGAAGTGGGCGACCTCCCCTGGGAGAACCCCGCCTACGCCAACCCCGGCCCCTCGGGCGCGATCTACGACCCGCAGGACAAGAAGTTCAAACTCTGGTACATCCAGTCGCTGACGGGCGATCCCTTCAACACCGGCCAGGTCCTGTGCTACGCCGAGTCGACCGACTGCCTCCACTGGGAAAAGCCCCTGAGCGCCCTGTGCCTGCCGTACAAAGAGCACAAAGAGACCAACATCGTCTTCTACGATGCCTCGTCGTGCGAGGTCGTCCTCAACCCGGACCAGAGCGACCCCTCGCGCCGCTTCCTCATGCTCAACTGCCCGTATGGCCTGGCGGCATCGCGCGGCCACCGCATCTTTTCGATGGCCGCCGCCTCGCCCGATGGCTTGCAGTGGCATGTGCTGCACGAGGACGCCCCGTTTCGTCACCAGCACCACATGCGCCCCTGGTGGGACGACGCGATCCAGAAGTGGATCGCCTACGGCCAGTACTCGCACCACTGGAACTTCCTCTACCGCACCCGCCAGATCGGGCGCCAGGAGAGCGCTGACTTCGTGGACTGGTCGCCCAAGGAAGTGGTCCTCTCGGCGGACTGGGATCCCACGCTGCCGCCCCACCTGGAGTTCCACGAGATGTCGGTGCGCAAGGTGGGGGGTCAGTACATCGGCATTACGGGCGAAGCGATGACGGACCCGCTGTGGTGTGTCAACGAGCAAACGCTCGCCAACTGGCGCGACCACTTCCACGTGCGGCTGGGTCTCTACAGCAGCCGCGATGGCCGACGCTGGCAGCGGGCCGGTGGGCCGGGGCCGTGGGTCGCCAATCGCGGGCCGGGCAGCATTGACTACGGCTACGCCTGCGCCACGGCCAACGGCTACCTGGTCCACGACGGTCGGCTGCACGTCTACTACATGGCCGGCCCCCAGAAGCAGCACTGGTTCAAGGGGACCCCGCCGCGCCCCGTCGTACCCCAGGCTGCGTTCGAGGCGGCCCGCGACGAGTGGCTGACGACGCGCGACACGGCGACCGGCTACGGCGGTCTGAGGCGCTCGACAGGCGTCCTCATCCTGCGCGAGGACGGCTGGGCCGAACTGCGGCCGACCTATGAGCACGGCGTGGTCTATACCAAGCAGTTTGTCTTCGAGGGCGACACGCTGCGGCTCAACGCCGACTGCTTTGGCGGCTACATTCGTGTCGCGGCGCTGGACCCCTACTTCCAAGCCTATGACGGCTTCGCGGCGGACGACTGCGACCCCGTCACCACCGACCGGCGCGGCCAGGTCTGGCACACGGTCACCTGGCGCGGCAACGCCAGCGTCGCCGGTCTGTGGGACAAGCCGGTGCGGCTCGCCATCGAGTTGCACCAGGCCGGCCTGTTCGCGTTTCAGTTTACCCAGGCTCCACCAGCAGAAAGGACATGATGGTGCACATTCACAACGGTGGTCTCCGTCAGAGTCTGGACGAACTCGTCCTCTTCCCATTTGACGACCATAGCCTGCCCTTCCAGCATGGCGTCCAGCTTCAGTTGGTCGGCTACAGCACGCCGTGTGGCCGCACTCGCGTCGTGCTGGGCCTGGGGCCGGCGGGCGCGCCAGACAGCGTGCGCGTCGTGTACTACGGCGCGGTCCGCCAGGTGGGCGACGAGTACTGGATGTGGTACCTGGGTCAGGGGCCAGACGAGACCTGGTTCGAGCGGGTGTGCCTGGCCCGCAGCCGCGACGGCTACCACTGGGAGCGGCCGAACCTGGGGCTGGTCGAGTACCGTGGCAGCCGCGACAATAACCTGGTGGACCTGTACCAGGGCGGGCGTCACGTCCAGTCGTGTGTCGTGTTCTATGAGCCAGACGACCCGGACCCGGCCCGCCGCTTCAAGATGGCCTACCAGACGCGGGAGTACCAGAGCCGCTTCGCCGTCGCCTACAGTGCGGATGGCCTGACGTGGCAGCCGTCGCCCCACAACCCGGTCGGCTCGTGGCTGGAGATGTCGGGGGGGATGCGGCTGGACGGCCTCTACTACCTGACGGGACAGGGCGGCGCTCACGCCGGTGGCATCCGCCAACTCGTCACCTATGTGTCGTATGACTTCGAACACTGGTCACCGGCGTCGGCGCTGGGGCTGCGGCGGAACAACTTGCCGCCCCGCCCCGTCCCCTTTGGCGGCAACGCGGGCGAGCAGGTCCACCTGGGCGCGAGCCTCTGGCAGCGCGGCAACGTCGTCCTCGGCGTCTACGGCATGTGGCACGGCCACCCGTCCAACGACCGCCGCCTGCTGACCATGGACCTGGGGCTGGCCGTCAGCAACGACGGCCTCCACTACCGCGAGCCGATTCCCGACTTCCCCCTCGTGTCGGCGGCCGAGGACGGCTGGGACGTGCCGCCCCACGGCCACACCGCCGTCCACTTCCCGGCCCTGGTGCAGGGCCAGGGCTTCGAGAACATTGGCGACGAGACGCTGTTCTGGTACGCGCCGTGGCCCGAACAGGACAGCGACGGCGTGCGGGTGGCGACGTGGGAACGCGACCGCCTGGGCTACTGCCAGCCGTTTACGGGTCGCCGCGTGGGCGCGGGCGAGTCGCAGGTCGTGTCGGCGCCCATTGACCTGGAAGGCGGGGCGGCGCGGGTCTACTTAAACCTAGCGGGCGTGGGGGAGCACAGCCAGGTGCGGGTCGAGGCGCTGGACGAGCGGTTCAACCCGCTGCCCGGTTACGGGCGCGAGAACTGTCAGGCGCTACGGGAGGCCGGGCTGCGCCAGGCGGTGAGGTGGCAGGACCGCGACGCCGTGACGGCGGCGGCCGGGCCGGTGCGGCTACGGGTCCTGTTTGAGGGGCTGCGGCTCGAAGACGCGCGGCTCTACGCGATGTACGTCGAGACGGCATAAGGAGAGTTGTGCCGCAGGTGGTAGAGCGCCCGTCCAGGAGGACTCGGTCCATTGACCTGTTCGACAAACACGGCTACAATAGACCGCATTCTTCCTGCAGACCGAGCAGCGCACCCAACACCTGAGGCGCAAAGGACACCCGATGGGTCCGGCAGAACTCGTGCTGATTGTGGTCTGGCTGGTGGTGGCGGGGGTGGCGGGTTTTGCCGCGGCCATCATCACGCGCAGCCGCTACCGTTTCATCCTGGACACAGGCGTCGCGTTGGTGGGGGCGGTGGTGGGCGGCCTAGCCGTCACCGGCGCGATGCCAGGCGGAGTGACACCGCTGTCTGGCGGCGGCATCCTGCTCGCCCTAGTGACGGCGCTGGTCAGCGCGGTCACGCTCAAACTGACCCTGAGGGCGATGGCTCCCTTCTTGCCCCCGCGGGGCGACGTGGCTGACGAGCAGGGTAAAACGGCGGCCGCGCCCCGGCCTCAGACGCCGCTCACAATCGTAGAGGCGGCGCCCGAGGCCGGGGCGGTAAGCGCGCTGGCCAGCCCTGCGCCGTCGCCGCGAGCGAACCTGCGGCGGTTGCTCGAAGAGAACCTGAGCCTGGAGGAGGGACGCACCCTCGCGTTCGATCTAGATGTGAGCTATGACAGCCTGCCAGGTGAGGGCCACGCGGCCAAGATGCGAGAGTTGGTCAAGTACCTCGACCAGCGCGGGCAGCTTGACCGCATCCTGGCCTGGCTCAGGACCAATCGCTTGGATATAGACCTGCCTGGCGACCCCGCGTCCAGGGTTGAGGGAGAGCGTGACCCGTCAAACAGATCGTAGCCGGCGCCCTGGCGGCCCTCAACCTACTACCCACTCCCGACTGCTTACCGCGCAATTACCACATTCACCTCTGTCCCCAGCGGCACCCGCTGGCCCGCCCCAATGGACTGGCGGAAGACGCGGTTCTTGGGCGCGCCCTGGACATCCTGCCGGTCCACTGCGCCGAGCCGTAGGCCGATGGCTTCGAGCGCGCGCCGCGCCTCGTTCTCATTGAGACCAATCAGGCTCGGCGTCTCCACCAGCCGTGGGGCGGCGGTCGCCGTGGGTGGGACGCGCGTAGCGGTCGGTGGGACCGGGCTAGCCGTGGGCGGGACGGCCGTGGCCGTCGGGGGAACGGCCGTGGCGGTGGGCGGCACCGGGGTCGCGGTCGGCGGGACCGGGCT
>CAZFUK010000494.1:0-4409 GCA_964522005.1 uncultured Anaerolineales bacterium
GCTCATCCTGGGCCGCATGAGCGGCTTGCCGCTGGAACTGAGCGACGTCGTGATCGAGAGCCTGTATCCAGCCGACATGAACAGCCTGACGGTGGACGAGTTCCTGGACGCGCTGCCCGCCCTGGACCAGCAGTACGCGCAACGGGTCGCCGACGCGAAAGCCGCCGGGCTGACGCTGCGCTACGCCGCCGAGGTAGGCGCGAGCGGGGCGCGGGTCGGCTTCCAGGCGCTGCCGCCGGACCACCGCCTGGCGCGGGTGCGCAGTTCGGATAGCATCGTGATCTTCCAGACGACCCGCTATGATGAGAACCCGCTGGTGGTCAGTGGGCGCGGCGCGGGCGCGGTCAACACGGCGGCGGGCGTGCTGGGGGATATACTTAGTCTTATCGCGTGATGCGTAGTGCGTAATGCGTAATGCGTATTTCGTATGGCGCAGATGCGGCTGGTCTTCAAGATACGAAATACGGACTACGAAATACGGAGCAGTGTATGGCTAAAATCAAGTGCGGGGTCCTGGGCGCGACAGGCGCGGTGGGGCAACGCTTTATCCAACTGTTAGCGGACCATCCCTGGTTCGAGGTGGCGGTGGTGGCGGCGTCCGATAACTCGGTGGGCAAACGCTACGCCGACGCCGCGCGCTGGTTTGTGTCGCCGGAGATGCCGGCCGCTGTGCGCGACCTGCTGGTTGAGCCGTGCGAGCCGGGGCTGAACTGCGAGCTGATCTTCTCGGCCTTGCCGGGCGACATCGCCGGGCCGACTGAACTGGCCTTCGCCCACGCGGGCTATGCCGTCTCGACCAACGCCAGTTCCCACCGCATGGCCCCCGACGTGCCGCTGCTCATTCCGGAGGTCAACGCCGACCACCTGGACCTGATTCCGGTCCAGCGCCAGGGGCGAGGCTGGCCGCGCGGCTTCATCGTCGCCAACCCCAACTGCTCGACCATCCACCTGGTGCTCGCGCTCAAGCCGCTGCACGACCAGTTCGGCCTGACCCGCGTCATGGTGACGACGATGCAGGCAATTTCGGGGGCGGGCTACCCCGGCGTAGCGAGCCTGGACATCGTGGATAATGTGGTGCCCTACATCGGCGGCGAAGAGGCCAAGATGGAGAGCGAGCCGCTCAAACTGCTGGGCACGTTCAACGGGTCGGGCATCAGCGGCGCGGACATCCGCATCAGCGCCCAGTGCAACCGCGTCGCGGTGCGCGACGGCCACCTCGAAGCGGTGTCGGTGGAGCTACGCGACAAGCCGAGCCTGGACGAGTTCACGGCGGCGCTCGCCCAGTTCCAGGGCGAGCCGCAGGTCTTGCGCCTGCCCAGCGCGCCCGCCTTCCCCATCATCGTGCGCCATGAGGCCAACCGCCCGCAGCCTGTGCTGGACCGCGACGTAGAGCGCGGTATGGCGTCGGTGGTGGGCCGTATCCGCCCCGACCCCATCTTCGACTACAAGTTCCTGGTCCTGGGCCACAATACGATTCGCGGCGCGGCGGGTGGGGCCATCCTCAACGCCGAGTTGCTCGTCGCCAAGGGCTACCTGAGCCTGGAGCAGACCCTGTTCCGCCAGTCCACGCGGCAGTCGGTCAAGATACCGCGCGCCATCATGGCCCGCATGCTCGACCTGGCCCGGCAGGGCGCGCCCAACGAAGTCGGCGGGGTGCTGGCGTCCTCCAACGGCCGGCTGCTGCTGTACGAGGCGCAGAACGGCGCGGAGGACCCCGCTCACGCCTACCGCATGGCGACGGAGGACCAGCGGCGCATCCTGAGCGAGATTGACGACAAGGGGCTGGACATCTTCGCCGTCTTCCACTCGCACCCGACCGCGCCGGCCTATCCGGCCACCGAGGACCTGACGGGCGCGTACTACGCCAACGCCTTCTACGTCGTGCTGTCGCTGGCCGACGCGGACCGCCCGGCGGTGCGCGCCTACCGCATTGACCAGGGGCGGGGCGACGTGGTGGAGTTCCCGGTGGACGTGACGCCGTAACCAAGAGTCTCGACAGAATGGACAGAATTGGCGGAATGAACGGCTAAGCCTCGTTAACTCCGCCAATTCCGTTTGTAGGCCGCCTCTGTTCAGGTCTAGCCAGCCGGCGCCAACTCCCGCTGTGGCCCGGCGGCGGGTGAGGCGTACAGGGGAGCCTGGTCAACGGTCGGCGGTCGGTGGTCGGCGGTCGGTTGGAGGACGGCGGCAATCTGCTCCACGGCCCAGTCAATGGTGGGGCGGTCAATCGTCAGGGGCGGCGTGAAGCGAATGACCGTGCCGTGGGTGTCCTTGCACAGCAGGCCCCGCCGCAGCAGGGCCTCACAGACCCGACGCGCCCCGCCCGCCTCGGGTGTCAGTTCCAGGCCGATGAGCAGGCCCTTCCCGCGCACCTCCTTAATCAGCGGGCTGTCTATAGCGGCCAGGCGCTGGCGGAAGGTGTCGCCCATCGCCGCCGCGTTCTGAATCAGCCCCTCCTCCACCAGCACGGCCAGCGCCTCACGGGCGACCGCGCAGGCGAGCGGGTTGCCGCCGAAGGTCGAGCCGTGCTCGCCGGGCCGAAATAGCCCCAGGACGGCCCGGTCGGCCAGTACCGCGCTGACCGGGTACAGTCCACCACCCAACGCCTTGCCAATCATGACGACGTCGGGCCGCACGCCTTCGTGCTCGCACGCCAGCAGCTTGCCCGTGCGCCCCAGCCCGGTCTGAATCTCGTCGGCGAGGAACAGCAGACCATACTCGTCGCAGAGGGCGCGCACGGCGCGTAGATAGCCCGGCGGGGGCACGCGCACGCCGGCCTCGCCCTGGATGGGTTCGACCAGGACGGCGGCGGTCTGCGGCGTGACCGCGCGGGCCAGGGCGTCGGCGTCGCCATAGGGCACGCTGACGAAGCCCGGCGTGAACGGGCCGAAGTCGTCGCGGTAGAGGGGTTCGGTCGAGAACGAGATGAGGGTGATGGTGCGGCCGTGGAAGTTGTCGTGGGCGGTGAGAATGTCGGCCTGATGGCGCGGTACGCCCTTGACGACGTAGGCCCACTTGCGGGCGAGCTTGAGGGCTGTTTCCACAGCCTCGGCGCCCGTGTTCATGGGCAGGGCCATCTCGTAGCCCGTCAGGTCGCACAGGGACTGGAGGAAGGGGCCATACTGGTCGTTGCGGAAAGCGCGGGAGGTGAGGCTGAGGCGGCCCGCCTGCTCGGCGAGCACGCGCACGAGGCGGGGGTGGCAGTGGCCCTGGTTGAGCGCTGAGTACGACGCCAGGCAGTCGAGATAGCGTCGCCCCTCGACGTCGTAGACCCAGACGCCGTCACCGTGGCTGAGCACGACATCCAACGGCTGGTAGTTCCGCGCGCCATACTGCTCTTCGAGGCGGATAAAAGAGGGTGTGTTCATGGTTGACTCCTTTGTCAACGACCACGCGCTTGTGGTCCACCCCTATTGTACTCCCACTCGTCCTCCGTGGGGTAATCAGCCCTCCCTGCCGAGTGAAAGAACCTCTACGGTGTTTCCCGCCCGCCGATTTTGCCCTTCGCCCCACTCTCATGTATACTGCTGTTTGCCATTTCCGACCCACAGGGTTAGCCTATGCTCACGCCGTCCGACGTGGCGGGACGCCTGGCCGCCGGCGATGCCCGCGTGTATGATCTCGAACAGCCGCGTTTCGCCGGCATGCCCATCTACCCGAGCCACCGCCCCGGCTACTTCTACGCGCTCTATCGCCGCCACGACGACACCTACGACCCCGCCACCACCGGGCCGCGCTCCGGCGCGAGCGGCGTGGTGACGATGATGGAGCACTCCGGCACCCACATTGACGCCCTCTCGCACCAGGCCGAGAACCTGCTGCTCCACGGCGGCGTGCCGACGGCCAGCGTCCAGACGCCGGCCGGCTTCAGCCAACTTGGCATCGAGCACGTGCCGCCCATCGTGGCGCGGGGCGTCTTGCTGGACCTGCCGCCCGTGCTGGGCGTGGACCGCCTGCGCGACGGCGGCCAGTTCACGGCGGCGAACCTGGAGGCGGCCGAGCGGGCGCAGGGCGTGCGGGTCGAGCGGGGCGACGTGCTGCTGGTGCGGCTGGGCTACGGGCCGCTGTGGAACGAGCCGGAGCGCTACCTCACGGGCGCGGGCGCGTCGGGCGATGCCTCCCACTGGGCTATCGAGCGCGGCGTGGTGGCCGTCGGCGCGGATAACATGACCTGGGACTCGCTCAACGCGCGCGACCCGGACACGGGCGCGAACCTGCCGGGCCACCTGTACCTCCTCGTCCGCAACGGGGTCTACATCATCGAGAACCTGAACCTGGAGGAGTTGGCTGCCGACCGCGCCTACATCTCCCTGTTTGTCTGCCTGCCCCTCAAACTCGTCGGCGCGACCGGCTCCCCCGTCCGCCCCATCGCCATCGTGTGACGACGGAGGACGGAGGGACGGGTGACG
>CAZFUK010000495.1:0-3239 GCA_964522005.1 uncultured Anaerolineales bacterium
GACTTCGGCCTGGTCATCCTGACCGCCGCCTCGCTGGGGTTCATTGGCCTGGGCGCGCAGCCGCCGACGCCGGAGTGGGGGCTGATGGTCGCCGACGGCCGCAAGTACCTTGTCAACGCCCCGTGGGTCGCTACCTTTCCGGGCCTGACCATCGTGCTGGTCGTCATCGCCGCCAATGTCTTTGGCGACGGCCTGCGCGACGTGCTTGACCCCCGCCTGCGGATGTAACGGCTCACCCGCCACCCGTCCCACGTCCCGGAGGTTTTATGCTCTGCATTGATGCCCACCTCGACCTGGCCTACAACGCACTGTTCTGGGGCCGCGACCTCAAGAAACCGGTGGCCGACATCCGCGCCTGGGAGCGCTGGATGCAGGGCAAGGGGCGGGGCTGCAACACCGTCAGCCTGCCCGACCTGCGGCGGGGCGAGGTCTACCTGGTCTTTACCACGGTCAACGCCCGCCACGCGACGGGCATGAAGACAGCCCTGGACTTCAGCCCGGAGGGAGCGTACGCCATCGCCCAGGCCCAGATGGTCTACTACGACCTGATGGAGCAGCAGGGCTGGTTGCGCCGTCTCACCACCGCGACCCAGGTGGCCGACCACCTGCGGGCCTGGACCGAGACGCCGGACACGACGCCCATCGGCTACATCCTGTGCATCGAGGGCGCGGACTGCCTCCTGGAACCCGACCAGGTCTACCCCTGGTGGGAGCGCGGGTTACGCGTCCTGAGCCTGGCCCACTACGGCCCGAGCTATTACGCCCACGGCACCAACACCGTCGGCGGCCTGTTCCCGCCCGCCCGGCCCTTGCTGCGCGCCATGGAGGAGTTGGGCGTCGTGCTCGACCTGACCCACACCTCGGACGAGAGTTTCTGGGAAGCCGTCGAGGTCTTTGGCGGTCGGGTGATCGCCACGCACAACAACTGCCGCGCCCTGGTCCCGCGCCAGCGCCAGTTCACCGACGACATGATTCGCGCCATTATCGAGCGCGACGGCGTCATCGGCGCGGCCTTCGACAACATCATGATCCACCCCGACTTCGACATGGCGAACCCCAACCCCGAAATCGTCACCCTCAATCATCTGGTGGACCATATGGACCACATCTGCCAGTTGGCGGGCAACGCGCGCCACGTCGGCATCGGGACGGACCTCGACGGCGGCTACGGCAAGGAGCAAAGTCCGTCCGACCTGGACACCATTGCCGACCTGCAAAAGCTCCCCGACCTGTTCCGCGCCCGTGGCTACTCCGAAGCCGACATCGAGGGGGTGATGCGCGGCAACTGGCTGCGGCTACTCGACGCCGCTCTGCCCCCGTGAGGCTCTCTCAAGCCCCTCCCTTGACAACAGGGAGCCATTGACTACAATCAGCGGCGCATGCACTGACATGGGGAGGCCGTTATGCGACGGTGGCTGCTGGTCTTAGCCCTGGTGCTGGTGGCGACGCTCATGGCCGGGGTGGCGTTGGTCGAGGCGCAGTCAGGCGTCCAGGCCCAGATCCAGGTGGACCCGATGGACACCGACCTGGTCATCACCGGCTGGCTGGGCGAGGACAATGGCTTTGTCGGCAACCTGCGCCTGACGGCCCTCGGCGGGAAGATTGACCGCTTCGCCTTCCTGCCCTCTGACCTCAAGCAGAAGGACGGCCTGGAACGGCTAGGACGGCAAAACGTGTCGCTGGTGGGTGAGCCGACGCTTGACACGGGTCTCCCCAAGGACTTCCAGGTCAAAGTCGCCGGGCTGCGCGCCCCCGGCACATACACGGGCACGCTCACCCTGGTGGTCCCCGGCCCCACGCCGCAGTCGGCCTCGGTCCACCTCACCGTCAACGCCAAGACCCGCCCTGCCATGACCGCCCTGGCCGGCACCGACCGCGTCCAGTTGCGCCTGGTCAACTGCCGGCCGGTCCTGGTCTCCATCACCTGGGCCGTGCCGGGCCTCAACTGGCCGCAACAGACCAACCTCCCGAACCCCAGTTGCTCGCTGGCGCGCTTCCTCCTCTCGGACGCCGCGCTGCTGGACAACCTGCCCCTCCACTTCGATAACACCACGCTGGACAAGGTCAGAGTGCTGGGCGCGACGCCGGTCGTGCTGGACGAGCGCACGCGCGCCCCCCTGTCGGACGGCGCGCTGAGCCTACCGGCGCTCCAGGCAGAGTATAGCGGCGCCTCGATTGTCTCGACGCAGTTGGCTATCCAGCGCGAAAAGCTCCCGCCCGGCCACTACACCGGCTCGATTTACCTCACCCTGGCCGACCGGCCGGAGCGGCTGGCGGTGCCCGTGGACCTGAGTGTGCGCACTGGCCCGTTCTGGCCGCTCGTGGCGCTGCTGGTCGGCATCATCCTGGGCCAACTCTTCCGCTACATGCAGGCCAAAGGCTCGGCGCAGGCCGACGCGCTGGCCGCGCTATACCGCGTCGAGGCGCGGCTGGACGACGCCGACCCTGGCGACCGGCGTTTCCTGGCCGAGCAGGCGACGGCGGTGCGCCGGCTGATTGATGAGGGAACGCTCGACAGGGCATCTGGCGAGCGGCAAAAGCTGGAGAGTCGGCTGGAGATTCTGCACCGGCTGCGCCAGATTGGGGAGGAACCCCTGGCGCAGGCGCAGTCCACGCTGAACCTGATTGACGAGGTGCGCCGCCTCGTCCGCCTGGGCCAGGACGACGAGGCGCAGAAGAAGCTGGCGGAGGTGACGGCGGCCCTGGTCAACCCACCGCGCGAGGAACTGCCCGAGGGGCTGCGCGACTTTATCCCGCCCCAGGCCGCCGACCGCGCCAAACGGCTGGCCGACACCGTGCGCGACGCGCTCGACCGCCCGACCCGTCAGCCCGGCCCGCCCGCTGAACCCGTCGGCCGGCGCCTGGCCCGCGCCTTCTCGTCGCTAGAGAGCGCCCGCACCGTGCTGCTGCTGTGGGTTGGGCGGCCGCTGCTGTACCTGACCCTGCTGCTGGGGCTGCTGGCCGTCGGCCTGTCGTCGCTCTACATCGAGAAGGGCGCTACGTTTGGCGCGAACCCCCTGGCCGACTACACCACCCTGCTCATCTGGGGGCTGAGCGCGGACGTCGCCAGCCGCACCCTCAGCACGCTCGGCAGCACACCCGCCAGCCCTGCGCCTCCCGCCTGAAACTAGACCACAGAGGCACAGAGGGCACAGAGAGAAATATCTTTCTCTGTGCCCTCTGTGCCTCTGTGTTGCATCTCTATATTGAGTGGTGGTCAACACGCGTCGGGATGGGCT
>CAZFUK010000495.1:3249-4393 GCA_964522005.1 uncultured Anaerolineales bacterium
TCGCCGCGCCCGCTGGCCCCGCGCCGCCAGGGTAACAACGCCCTGGCCCGCCCTCGTGCTAGTGGTGGTCAACGCGCGTCGGGATGGGCTTGGCGTGGAAGTCGGTGAAGATGCGCGCCAGGCCCGCCACCACTGCGTTGACCAACTGCTCGCCCTTCTGGGCCGACGAGGTCTTGACCCGGCCATAGATGCCAGTCTTGGCGAACGAGCTAAAGTACAGGCGCAGGGGCAGCTTGGCCGTACCAATGTCCATCACGTCGGTCTGCGGCTCGTCCTCGGCCAGCGACAGGTCCACCAGGTCGGGGCGGATGCCCATATAGAGCGACGTCTCGATGACGTCGCCGTGCTCCATGTGCGGCACCTCGGGGAAGAGTTCCTTGGAAGCCTGCGCGTACTCCTCGGATTGGTGGTAGAAAATCGAGCCGCAGGCGACCTTGCCCTCGGTCTTAATGATGGTCTGACGGGCGACCAGGTCCAGGACGGGGACGTTGCTGCCGTGGCCGTTGACGATGAGAATCTTGGTGAAGCCGTGGTAGGCCAGGCTCAGCGTCACGTCCAGCACGTAGTAGACCATGTGGATGGGGTCCACCGTCAGCGTGCCGGGGAAGTCCATGTGGTGGGGCGAGTGGCCGTGGACAATGGGGGGCACGACAACGACCTTGTCGGCCACCAACGCCCCGGCGCGGCGGCAGAAGGTGTCGGCCAGCAGGATGTCGGTGTCCAGCGGCAGGTGCGGGCCATGCTGCTCGATGATGCCGGCCGGCAGGATGGCGATGCGGCCCTCGCCTACCGCCTGCTTGAGTTCCGGCCAGGTCATCTCAGCCATCAGGTACTTGTTCAGTGGCATATAGACAGTCCTCTTCATTGGTTAATGGCGCCTATCAAGCCAGGCACACCGTCGTGTACAAGAATATCAGCCAGGCGCGAACGCTCCGCCGTGGCATATCGTGATACATCAACCCCAAGCGCCTGCACCAGTTTTCGGTCAGCCTGATCTTGCCAAGTCGCCCCTAACCGGCCAATCCGTCGCGTCACCAGACGGCGGGCCACAGTAGCGATCTTGTCCAGACGCAACACCGACGGAACCTTTAGGCCCGAGGCAGAGAAGTTGGGGTGGCTTGAATCCAGCAGGAGATCATAAGCG
>CAZFUK010000496.1:0-4383 GCA_964522005.1 uncultured Anaerolineales bacterium
GAGCTTCTGGTGGCGGCGCTGGATCGAACACTCACGTTCGCCGAGGTGGATGATGTTGCCGTGTTGGTCGCCCAGAATCTGGAACTCGATGTGGCGGGCGTTCTCCACCAGCTTCTCCAGGTAGACGCGGCTGTCGCCAAAGGCGCCCTGGGCCTCGCGCCGCGCGGCGCCCAGCGCGTCGCGCAGGTCTTCCTGGCGGCGCACGGTGCGCATACCCTTGCCGCCGCCGCCCGCCGCCGCCTTCACCAGCAGCGGGTAGCCGATGCTCGACGCGGCGGCCAGGAGTTCGTCGTCGCTCATGTCCTGCTCGGTATCGGTGCCCGGCACCAGGGGTACGCCGGCCGCCCTGACGCTGCGCTTGGCGAAGACCTTGTCGCCCATGCCTCGGATGGCCTCGGGGGTGGGGCCGATGAACGTGAAGCCCGCGTCCTGGCACGCCTGGGCGAACTCGGCGCGCTCGGCCAGGAAACCGTAGCCAGGGTGGATGGCCTGCGCCCCCGACTTGCGGGCGGCGTCCAGGATGCGGTCCACGCGCAGATAGGAGTCGCGGGCGGGCGCGGGGCCGATGTTGTAGGCTTCGTCGGCGTAGCGGACGTGCAGCGCGGTGCGGTCTACGTCGGAGTAGACGGCGACCGTTTTCAGCCCGCGCTCGTGACAGGCGCGGAGGATGCGGACGGCAATTTCACCACGGTTGGCGACCAGAACTTTATTAAACACTCTGCCTCCGTTCTGCTAGCGCGTGGCCGGCGCGTAGATGCGAATCGAGTACTCAGGATAGCCCCACATCTGCCCCCTCACTTCCTCCACCAGCGTCATGCTCGGGTCGGTGCCCCACTGGTCCAGCTTCGCCTGCGCGTCCCGCGTGCGGCTGGGGTCGAGCCAGGCGATATGGCTCGTCGCCACCACCAGCCACCCTCATTGGTGGGGGTGATTGTAGCACACGCCGACCCTCTTCGCAAGCCGGAATTTTGACAGAGCAGGGTCCTGTCAAAGTCGTAGACCGCCGCGACCCCCCCCCCCGGCCCCTCCCCTACGAAGGGTGGGGTGCCCTGGCGCTGACTAGCCCCCCCTCCCCTGCCAGGGAAGGGGGCCGGGGGGTTAGGTTGAGGACGAGTACGACTTTGAAAGACGCTTGTTGACAGAGCTGCGGCTCTGGACAAGTAACCGCCCGCCGGTTTCAGAACCGGCGGGCAGTGTGATCCATCGGCGAGGGTCGAGGGCGCTAGTGGGAGCGCTTGGAAAGCTGCCAGTAGACGACGCCGATGACGGTGATGAACAGCAGCCAGGCGCCCCAGATGCCGGCCGTAATCAGCGCGCCACTCCCGCCTAGCTGCGACAGCCCACCGAACATCAAAAGGACCGGAACGATGATACTGGCGATGGCGACGATAATCACGACGCCCGGGCCGATGGTCGAGCGGGTGGACGGCATCTGCGGTTCGGTCTGCCGGGCGACGGGCGAGGGACGGCCCGTCTCAATGGCGGGGGCCGAACTCTGCGAGCCTTGCCGATTGATCTCGCGCACCGTCTCGGGGTTGTTCACTTGCTCCATACTCTGTCTCCATTTCTATTCAGCTATTCCACAAAGATTGTTCACTGAATAGACATGGAGCAAGAATAGGACCACGTCTAGCCGCCGCGCGCCGTGAGGATGCCGCGCACACCCAGGCCGAAGATGAACAGGCAGATCAGGGCGTAGATGGTTGTCGCTTTGCGCGACGTGTCGCCCTGGAGGTAGGCGAAGGCGGCGGGCAGCGAGATGATGGTCATGACGCCGTAGAGGTAGTGGATGAGGCCGCCCGCCCGCAGCCCGATGGCGAACAGCGAGATGCCGAGGAGCGACTGGGCGAGGACCAGCCCCTCCCCGATGACCAGGGCGCCGAAGTAGCTGGGGGTGACGGGCAGGCGGCGGATGAAGTTGAGGACGCCCCACAGGCCCATGATGAGCATGAAGATGACGACGGCGTTGGCGAGGCGCGCGTGGAGGATGAGGAGCCATTCCATAGTTCTATCCTGAGGTCGGGATGAGGATTACCAGGGGAATTATAGAGGGATGGCGAAGCGAGGTAAAGCCCGCTTAGACCAGGTCGAGCAGCAGCGAGCGGTCGGGGTGGTCGGGGTCGTACAGCACGTGCAACTTGTCGAGCTTGAGGCCCGCCAGCCGCTTGTCGTCCAGGCTGGACATGGACCCCTGGCGGGCCTGGCCGCTCATGTCGGCATAGGTGTAGTAGACCACGATGGGGTTGCGGTTGTTGACACGGGTGGTATAGTCATAGCCGACGTTCGACGCGATGCCCCACACGGGCACGCCCCGCGCCAGCAAGGCCCGCCAGCGCAGGACCTCGCGCAGGCTGAAGAACAGGAACGCGCCGCCCACGGCGGTAAACACCGGGCCGACGATGAAGAATACCAGGAGGGCGTCGCGGCTGGCGCCCCGGCCGAACTGGTAGAGGGCGGCCAGGGTGATGGGGGCGCCGAGAATCAGGAAGACGCTGCCCAGGAACAGCAGTATCTTGGCCCATGGCGGGCCGGGCAGCAGCCGCCTGGGGCGCTCAAACGAGTCCACTCTCCCTCCTCGGATATCTTGACAGAATTTACAGAATTCGCAGAATGAACATAATAAATAGGATAAGGCGATTCGTTTTGGTTCATCATTCTGTACATTGTGCGAATTCTGTAAATTCTGTCAAGATCGTGGTGCGCGGCAGATACAGCGGGTGGCGGGGCTGGCCGAGCCTGGTCAGGCCGAGGCAGGCTACTTCGCGCCGGCCCAGCAGCCGGCGCACGGCCAGGTCACGCCCCAGCCACCGCCCCCCGTTGCCCCAGCCAACGACGACGAGGTCTGCTTGCCGAGTAATCTCGACCAGGACCGCGTCGTTGTCGCGGCCGACAGGGTCCGGGGCGCGGCGCAGCACGGCCGGGAACGGGGTGCGGTAGGCGAACAGGTTGACCACGTCGAGGCGGCCGTAGCCCCAGGCGCGGGCGAAGCCGAGGCAGCGTCGCAGCGTCGGGTCGCCGGACGTCGCGTCGGCGCGGGCGGGGTTGAGCAGGACGAACGCGACGCGGGGCCGGCCGTCATCCCACGCCCGCCATAGATGGTAGCGGTACTGGCCCGTCGCATCGAACACGGCGCCTCGTTCGGTGGGCTTCATTCCTCAACCTGGACGACAAAGCTCAGTTGTTGCCCTCGATAGTGGCCGGTGATCTCCCAGCAGCCCAGGGTGGGAATGCGAACACCCACCAGCATAAACCAGCCCCAATCGGGATGGTGGCCGTTGGTGGCCTTGGGCGGAGTGATGAGCGACGGAGCCATCTCATCTAGCCGCCGGCCCGTCACTACCAGGTCCGGCTGTTGCTCGGTCTGCCCATCATATCCCTCGCGCTGCCAGAAGAGCTTTTGAGCGTAGCCGCCTTCATTAAACGGGAGGCCACGCCATGTTCCATTGAAGGGCAACGCCGTCCACAGGGCGTTGGAGCCATACCAGAAGTCCTGGCCGCCAGGGGGTTGAGCCGCGTAGGGCGGGGGTGGGACAAAGGCCGGTTGCGGCAGCTGCGTGACAGGGCACCTGTTTGGCTCACCTGTCGCCACTGTCCGAGCGGCCGTCGGGGCGGCGCGGGCCTGGGCAGCCTGGGCGGCGGGAGCCTCCTGAACACTGAGCGGGGCACACGCCACCGGCGAGAGGGCGAACAGGGTGATGACGAGAAGGCGCGGAATAGACTGCATAGAAGCCTCCAATCTCCTCCACAGTTGGTGTATCTGTTCTACTCTCTCTACCACGCGCCACCCCCCTTAGTTCTCAGCCTTCAAAGTGGCAATGATCGTCATTACCCCACTCCCCCCATGTCCCGCAACGTCGCCAGGAAGTGGATGCTGGTCTCGATCCCGCCGTAGAACTGGGCCAGTCCAAACTTCTCGTTGGGCGCGTGCAAGTTGTCGTCCGGCAGGCCGAAGCCCATCAGTACCGAGGGGGCGCCCAGGACTTGCTGGAAGTCGGCCACAATGGGAATCGAGCCGCCCTCGCGGATGAAGACGGGCCGCCGCCCAAACGCGGCCTCATACGCGCTCGCGGCGGCCTGGACGGCCGGGCTGTGGCGGTCAATCATGGCCGGGTGGCCGCTGTGGAGCAGGCGGGCTTCAACCTGGACCGTCGGCGGGGCCAGGCGCTCGACCTGGCGCTGGACCAACTCGGCAATCGCCAGCGGGTCCTGGTCGGGCACGAGGCGCATGCTCACCTTGGCGAGGGCGCGCGAGGGGATGACGGTCTTGGCGCCGGGGCCGATGTAGCCGCCGACAATGCCGTTGAGTTCCAGCGTGGGCCGGGCGCCGAGTTGCTCCAGGACGGTGTAGCCCTGCTCGCCCCAGGTCTGCGGCACGCCCGCCTC